>NZ_KI272855.1:25310-42318 GCF_000469505.1 Leptotrichia sp. oral taxon 215 str. W9775
ATAAAGGTTCTCCTGTTGTAATATCCACATATATACCTTTTTCTTCATTATCCCAGTATTCATTTTCAAAAGGATGTTCAGTGTATTTGTTTTGAGTTACATTATACTGAAGGTTGGATAATTTGCTTTTCAGCTCATCATCGTCAGGTTTTACATATTCTTCAGGGTCAATAAGGAAGGTATTGACAGCATTAAGGTTTATATGACAGTATCCTCCGGGATTTTTATCCAGATAGTCCTGATGATATTCTTCAGCAGGAATGAAGTTTTTCAGTGGTTCCACTTCCACCTGAATTTTATCTTCATATTTTTTCTGCTCTTCTGCAATTTCCTGAAGAATAGTTTCCAGGTCTTTAGAATCTGTATAATAAATTCCTGTACGATATTGTCTTCCCCTGTCATTTCCCTGTTTATTTATACTTGTCGGATCTATTACCTGAAAATAGAATTTCAGTAATTTTTTCAGTGAAAGTTTATCAGCGTCATATTTTATATGTACAGTTTCTGCATGGTCTGTACTGTGCAGTTCCCTGTAAGTTGTATTTTCTGTTTTTCCGTTTGCATATCCTGCAGTTGTTTCAATAACACCGTAAATTTTTTTGGCATATGCTTCAATTCCCCAGAAACATCCTCCTGCAAGATAAATTTCCTTTATGTTTTTTGTAGTTGAATTTTCCATTTTACTTTCCTTTCTGTTTCTCTTTTCAGATTATTGAGATTTTAAAGCTTCAGCCAGTATTCTGTAAGAAGTTTCAAGCTGATTTATTTCTGACATGTAACTTACAGCCATTATTTCATCAGGCTGATATTTACTATTTATTTCATCCCATTTTTTTGCTATCGCTTCTTTTGTTCCCATCAGATTTATTCCCATTTTTGACTGCAGGAATATTTTTTCTGCTGAAGTCAGTTTATCTGAAAAGTTTTCATCAGGTAAGGGATAAAGCCCTTTTTCTCCTCTAGTCAGATTAAGCATTGCCTGCTGAGTGGCAGTATAGAGCCTTTCAGCTTCTTCATTGGAATCTGCACCATGAGCGAGAACTCCAAGAATGACATAAGGTTTTTCCAAATATTTTGAAGGGACAAAGCTATCCCTGTAAATTTTTATTGCTTCTTCTGCGGCATCCGGAGAAAAATGGCCTGCAAAGGAATAGGGCAATCCAAGTTCTCCCGAAACAGAAGCGGAGTGTATGGAGCTTCCAAGCATGAAAATAGGTACATTTGTATTTATTCCCGGATAAGCTGAAACAATTCCCTGTTCTTCTTCGCTTCCCATAAATCTCTGAATATCTTTAATAGCTTCCACAAATTTACTTGTTCTTACATATTGAGTTCTGTAAATGAGTGCTGCCGTATCAGAATCAGTTCCAGGAGCACGCCCTATACCAAGATCAACTCTTCCTGGATAAAGAGTTTCAAGAGTTCCGTATGTTTCCGATACCTGCAGTGCAGTATGGTTAGGCAGCATTACTCCTCCTGCTCCTACCCTTATTTTTTCAGAGTTTGCAAGTAAATGCTGTATAATTAGGGCTGTAGCAGAACTTAATACTCCTTTGAAATTATGATGTTCAGCCACCCAGTAACGGTGATAGCCTAATTTTTCCACTATTTTAATAAGTTCTGTAGCTCTGTTTATTGCATCAATATCAGTATCATTCTGGAATTTTGGAACCAGATTTAATACAGAAAATTTTACATTTTTATTTTCAGGCATTTTATTCCTCCTTATTATATTTGTATATAAAAATATAATACTACTTTTAAAAAGGATTGTCAACAGTATATAAAAATATAATTTTAAATTTTATTTTGAAAGTTCTTTTACTGCATTTTCCAGCTGTTTTAAAGCTTTTTCAAGCACTGAGCGTGGACAGGCAGTGTTTATTCTCATGAAACCTTCTAAATCTTTCTGGAAGGATCTTCCCGGATTAAGCCCCAGTTTTGCCTTTTTCAGCATAAACTCTTCAAGTTCAGCCTGATTGAATCCAAAATCTTTACACAGCTGTCTGCAGTCAACCCATACAAGATATGTTGCCTGCGGGATATTTGGCTTAATTTGTGGAATGTTGTCCTTACAGTAATTGTAGACAAACATGATATTATCCTCAAGATATTTCTTCAGCTGGCCAAGATATTCTTCCCCTTCTGTATATGCAGCAATTGTTGCAACCAGATTGAAAGGATTGTTTCTATGTACTTCCAGATCCTTCCAGAATTTATCAAATTTACTTTTTTCTTCAAGATTGTTAAAAACAATAGTTGCACATTGAAGTCCTGCCACATTGAAGGCTTTTCCTGTGGAAGTACATGTAATAGTATTTTTTCTTATTTCTTCTGACACGCTTGCCATTGGAATATGTTTATTGTCCCATAAAGTCAGGTCTGCATGAATTTCATCTGAAATAACAGGCACGTTGTATTTAACGCATAAATCTCCAATTGCTTTCAGTTCGTCATAAGTCCATACATGTCCAATTGGATTTTGCGGATTACAGAAAATAAGAAGTTTTGGCTGTTCCTTCAGCTTTTCTTCAAGATCCTTCAAATCAAGGGAATATTCCCCATTATTTTCAATGAATTTATTTTCAATGACAACTCTTTCATTATCAAGGTTGATGTCATAAAACTCGGAATACACAGGTGTCTGAATAAGAATTTTATCCCCTTTTTCAGAAAACTGTCTTACTAATGCACCTAAAGCAGGAACGATACCTATACTGAAGCTTAGGAGTTCTTTTTTTGGTTCCCAGCCAAATCTTTTTTTCTGCCAGTTTATGAAGGATTCAAAATATTCGTCAGGACGGTATACATACCCGAAAATACCATGTTCAGCTTTGCTTTTTACGGCGTTGATTACAGGTTCGGCAGTTTTAAAATCCATATCGGCAATCCATAACGGAATTACATCATCCACTCCGAATTTTTTTATTAATTCATTGTATTTTGTAGAATGGTTATTTTTTCTATCTATTATTTCATCAAAATTGTATTTCATTAAAGTTATCCTTTCGCTTTTTATATAGTTGTTCTCAATATTTCAAAATTTCCTTTTAAAGTAACCTTTATGTGAGGAGGTACAAGAACAGATTCCCCCTTCTGAATATCAAGGGTAGAATTACTGCTTTCAATACTTCCCTTTCCTTCAAGTATTGAGTAGATAATCATACTTTCTTCATTAGTATCTTCAAAATTTTCTTCAACTTTTACCTTATCAATACTGTAATATTTTTTCTTTATTATATTTTTTCTTGTTTCACCATTTTCAAATTCAGTTTTTCTGACATCTGCCTTTTTCTCAAAATCTATTACTTCAGCCGCATCATCAATGTGAAGTTCTCTTTTCTTACCATTTTCAATACGGTCAAAATCGTATATTCTGTATGTTACATCAGAATTTTCCTGTATTTCGGCAAAAAGAACGCTTCCTTTAAGTGAAGCATGTACCATTCCTGGAGTGATATCTACCAGATCCCCTTTTTTTACAGATATTTCTTCAAACATTCCGGAAAAATCATTGTTTTTAGCCTTTTCTAGAAATACTTCCTTTGTAATTCCAGGTTTCATACCCATTATAAGAACAGCGTCATCGCTTGCTTCCATAATAAACCATGATTCGCTTTTTCCAAGTTCATTGTGTTTTCTGTTGGCAACTTCATCATCAGGATGCACCTGTATGGAAAGTCTGTCATTTACATCAAGATATTTAATAAGCAGAGGGAATCTCTGTCCATATTCGTTATAAACTTTTTCACCTACAAGTTCCCCTTTGTATTCATCGTAAACTTCCTGTAAAGTTTTCCCGGCAAGAGGTCCATTTTCAACAATACTCATTCCATTAGGATGAGCAGAAACTTCCCATGATTCACCGATATTTTTATTTTCAGGCAGAGTCATATTCAGCTTTGCTTCAAATTCCCTTCCACCCCACACTTTTTCAATAAAAACCTTTTTAAATTTCATTGGATATAGCATATAATTTCTCCTTTCATTTTTAACTTTTAACTTTTATTATTTAAAATTAATTAATAGTAATAATTTTGACAACTTTTATAAAAAGTACATTAATTATATTATATACTTATTTTTTCATCAGTCAATATTTTTTCTGTAAAACCCGTCTGCAACTTTTTCTCCTGCATATTCTGAAAATATACCTATTATAATTCCTGCAATAATATCGCTGGGAAAATGCACACTTAGATACATTCTCGAAAAAGCAATGAGTATTCCTGTAATGAGTACAGGTATAAAATATTTCTTTATATGCCTGAAGAAAATATATACCATTACAAAGGAAGCTGCTGTATGTCCCGATGGGAATGAATAATCTTTAGGTGCCTTAATTAGCAGTACAATGTCAGCCAGTTCAGAAAATGGTCTTGGTCTGTGGATTAAAGGCTTTAAAATAACATTTACAGCCAGTGCGCATATAATAAGTGAAACAATGGAGAAAACTCCGATTTTTCGGTATTTTCTATTTAGGAACAGTATCAGTGCAACAGCAATCCATACCATTCCATTATCTCCCAGAATTGTAAAAAATATCATAATCTTATTAAACAATTCAGAATTTAAATTATGCTGGAATCTGTATATTTTTTCTATAACTGATATATCAATATTTTGTATAAAATCAAACATGTTTCTGTGAAATTATATTAAAGTATTTAAAAATATATTTATTCATTTCCTGTTTTAAATTGTAAAATTATTGAATAATTTCATAAATACTATTTTTAAAATTTTAATACAATCTCAGCTCCTTTCTTTTTACAATTATTATATATTAAAATGAAGAAAAAAGAAACAGTTTCTAATCTATTTAAAAGGAAATTATGATATAATACATTCATAAAAATGAAAGTTGAGGTGTATATTTATGGAAAATAACGTTTTATTAGCTGTATTTAAAAATCAGCTCAGTGCTTATGAAGTTTTGAATAATATTAAAGGAAACTTTGTTGGTAAGAATTATGTCATTACTGAGGCTGCAGTAGTAAAAAAGGAAAATGGAAAGGTTGTTTTCAAGGAAGGGTTTGAAGTTTCTTCAAATGGACAGGTTGGATTTCTTTCAGGAGGATTATTAGGGGCTTTTGTTGGAATTATAGGAGGTCCGCTTGGGATTTTATTTGGAGGATCATTGGGGGCATTAATTGGTGAAAGCAGAGGAAATGCAGAAGATGAAATAGAAACAGGAATTCTGGCGGATACTACAAAATATTTGACAGATGATAATTTTGGGTTGGTTCTGCTTGCAACTGAAGAAGAAAATTCTGAACTGGATGAGTATTTGAAAAAATATGATGAGGAAATTATTCTAAGAAAAAGTGCCAATGTTGTTCAGGAGGAAGTAGAACTTGCAAAAGAATACGAAAAGGAACTATATAAGACAGCTGCCTATGATGAATTTAAGAAAATGGCAAATGAAGAAAAAGACAAGCTGAAAATAAAAGTTGATGATGTACTGGCAAATTTAAAGGATAAATTTGAAGAAGCTGACAGTAAAATTAAACTGGAAGTTGCTAAATTAAGGGAAAAATTTAGAAAATAAAAAAGAATAAATAAAGATAGATGCTTTCTGGCCCGGTTTCAAAAAAAGTTTACCGGGTCAGTTTTCTAATGAAAGGATAAATATGAGTGAAGAAATATTGGGAATGGAAGAGCTGCTGGAAGAGGATATAGCAGATGAAATACTGGATACAGAGGGAAGTAAAAATATTAAGTCTGGAACTGTCAGATTTAAGGAACTGGAAAAAATAAAAAGAATAAAGAAACTAGCAGATGTCCTTATGAAATATGGATTTGAAGAAATTCTAAGCAGAAGTGAGCTCGAAAAAAGACTTCCAAAGAGGATTGTAGGACGGAACAGGGGGAAAATAAAGGATATTAAGTCTAGAACAATCTATGAAAGAGTTAGAATGGCACTTGAGGAAATGGGTCCTGCCTATGTGAAGTTTGGTCAGATGCTAAGTAACAGAAATGATATACTTCCTGAAGAAATGATATCTGAGCTTCAGAAATTGCAGGATAAAGTTGAAATTCAGGAAGTTGATATAAGGAAAAAACTTGCTGAAGAGCTAAATATTATTCCAGAAGAATATTTTCAGTCAATAGATGAAGAACCAATGGCATCAGCATCCATAGGTCAGGTATTCCGTGCAGTTCTAAAAAATGGAGAAAAAGTTGTACTGAAGGTAAGAAGGGACAATATAGATAATGTAGTTGAAACTGATCTGATAATAATGAAGGATATGGCCAAGTTTTTGGAAAAATACGATGTAAATGCTAAAAATATTAATCTGCTGTATATTGTTGAGACTTTTGAAAATATGCTGAAAAAAGAGCTTTCCCTTACAAATGAACGAAAAAATATGGAACGTTTTGAAAACAATTTTAAGGGAAATGAGCATTTACATGTTCCTGTTGTATATAAGGAGCTTTCAAATAATAGGATTTTATGCATGGAATTTATAGAGGGAATTAAAATAACAGATAAGGAAAAAATTGAAAAAATGGGTTTTAATCCGAAAGAAATAGCTTCACTTGGATTGGAACTTTACATAAAACAAGTTATGAAATACGGATTTTTTCATGCAGATCCTCATCCGGGAAATATATTTCTGGGGAAAGATGGAAAATTGATATTTATTGATTTTGGAGCAATGGGAACACTATATCCGTATGAAATAGAGCTTCTGGAGGAACTTACACTGAACTTTCTGCAGAAGGATGTCAAAAAAATGATTGCAACAATAAAGGAACTTGCACTGGATTACAATATTTCTGATGAAAAAAGACTGGAGAGGGGATTTTATGATATTTTAAGTATGGTTGACGGGACTTCCCTTGAGGAAATTAATCTTGTAGAAATTATGGAGAGAGTAAAAACATTATTAAGTCAAAATCAGGTGCTGCTGTCAGAAGATATGTATCTTCTTGTTAAAGGTATAGGTCAGATTGAAGGAATTGGAAGACATCTAAATCCTCAGCTGAATATTATGCAGGAAATAGGAAATAATGCACAGGAAATTATGGTAAAAAGAATGTCGCCTAAGTATATTCTGGAAAAAGGAATGGGAAAAGTAGGTGAATTTTCTGAAAACTGGCTGACATTGCCAAGCGACCTGAAAAGACTGCTGGAAAAAATACAGAATAATGAACTGAAACATAGGCATGAACTTGTAGGATTTGAAAATTTCCAGAAAATTACAGAAAGACTTGTCCTGGGACTTGTGGTTTCTTCACTTATTATCGGGTCATCAATACTTGTTCTGGCAAATATGCCTCCACATATAAACGGTATTTCAGTTTTAGGAATTTTAGGATTTATAATTTCAGGAATTTTAGGAGCAAATATGATAATGTCAAAGAAAAAGGATAAATATTAAAGATAGTGAGATGATAAAAATATGGGAAATTTATTTAAATACCCATATTTTTATTGTAAATAGTAAAAAAATTATGTAAAATACAAATATAAAACAAAATTTTATTATAAAACGGTGAGGAGGTAACTGTATGGCAAAATTAAAATTTCCTGAAAACTTCTGGTGGGGGTCAGCAACTTCGGGACCTCAGAGCGAAGGAAGATTTAACAAGAGAAACAGAAATATATTTGACTACTGGTATGACACAGATAAAAAGGTGTTCTTTAATGAAGTGGGACCTGATGTTGCATCAAATTTTTATAACAGTTTCAAAGAAGATATAGCACTTTATAAGAAAATTGGATTAAATTCGTTAAGAACGTCAATACAGTGGACAAGACTGATTAAAGATTTTGAAACTGGTGAAGTTGATGAAGACGGAGTAAGATTTTACAATGAAGTGATTGATGAATTTATAAAGCAGGGACTGACACTTGTAATAAACCTGTATCATTTTGACATGCCGATAGAACTTCAGGAAAAATACGGTGGCTGGGAGTCGAAGCATGTTGTAGATCTGTTTGTGAAATATGCAAAAAAAGCTTTTGAGCTATTTGGCGACAGGGTAAAATACTGGATGACCTTCAATGAGCCGATAGTTCCTGTAGAAGCGCAGTATATGTATAAATTTCACTATCCGCTAGTAGTGGACGGGAAAAAGGCCATGCAGGTACTTTACAATACCGCACTTGCTTCAGCGAAAGTAATAGAAGCCTACAAAGAGTATAAAAAGGAAACAGGAAATAACGGAGAAATAGGAATTATACTGAATCTGACACCTTCATATCCGAGAAGTGAAAATGAGGAAGATATAAAGGCTGCAGAAATTTCTGATGCGGTTTTTAATAATTCCTTTCTTGACCCTGCAATTAAAGGAGAATTTCCAAAACTGCTGACTGATATACTTGAAAAAGACGGTGTTTTATGGGAAAGTACCCAGGAAGAGCTTGATATAATAAAGAAAAATACAGTGGACTATCTTGGAGTGAACTATTATCAGCCAAGAAGAATAAAGGCAAGGGAAACAGAATTTGACATGTCTTCAGGATGGCTGCCTGACAAATATTTTGAAAACTATGATATGCCTGGAAAAAGAATGAATATTTACAGAGGTTGGGAAATATATCCTAAGGCTATTTATGACATAGCAAAAAATATTCAGGAAAACTACGGGAATATAAAATGGTTCATTTCAGAAAACGGAATGGGTGTAGAAGGGGAAGAAAGATTTAAGAACGCCGAGGGAGTAATAGAAGATGACTATAGAATAGAATTTTACAGGGAACATCTGACTCATCTTCATAAGGCAATTACAGAAGGTGCAAACTGTTTCGGATATCATACTTGGACTCCGATAGACTGCTGGTCTTGGACTAATGCCTATAAAAATAGATATGGATATATTTCAGTGGATTTACCTACACAGATAAAGACAATTAAAAAGTCAGGACACTGGATAAAGGAAGTTTCTGAAAGTAATGAAATAGAAGGCTGGGATATGTAATAACAAAGTAACGTAAAAACTATGGGGACAAAAAGGATATGCGTTTCCTTAAAAACGTAAATATATTTTAAAGGATGGATAATTTATGAAAAAAATATTACTATGCTGTTCGGCTGGAATGTCTACAAGCCTTATGGTAAATAAGATGCAAAAGGCTGCGGCTGATAAGGGAATAGAAGTGGAAATATGGGCTGAACCTATGGACAAGGCATCTTCTGAAGTACCAAAAGCTGATGTTGTTTTATTAGGGCCTCAAATTAAGTTTGCACTGCCTGAAATAAAAAAACTTACTGACCAGGCAGGAAATAAAATAGGTGTCATAGACATGATGGACTATGGAATGATGAATGGGGAAAAGGTTCTTAATATGGCACTGGAATTAATGGGAAAATAATAAAATTATTATATTAAAATGTACTGCACCTAAAATCTTGTTTACAACTTTTTGGGGTCAGTACAATTTTGTCGTTAATAATTTTTCATTTAAAGGATAAGAAAAACTTGACAAAACTAAAAAAAAACTATAGAATAACCTTACAAAAATAAAATATACAGAAGAGGAGGTAGGAAAAATGAAAAAAGTTGCAATGATTTTAGTAGTGTTAATTCATATTGTGGGGATGTCAGCACCTAAAGATGAAGCGGGGAAGATTTTTGAAAATCAGGAGAGGCGGCTTGAAGATGAAAGGCTTAGACTGGAACAAAAACAAAGGCAGACGGAATTTGAAAATACTAAATTTGAAAACAGTTCGGAAATTGGGGTAAAAGAGGCAGTTTCTTCTGACAATTCTAAAAAATTTTTAATAACTGAAATTAATCTGAGGGATGAATATAATTTACTGACTAAAAAAGAAAAATCAAAAATTATTGGGAAGTATATCCATCTTGAACTAAATTCAGCAGATATAACAAATCTTTTGACAGAGTTCACAAATAAATTAATAACAAAAGGATATTCAACTTCGGTGGTGACCGTTATGCCGGATAATGATTTAACGTCAGGAAGGTTAAATTTGGCAGTTGTTCCGGGGAAAATAGGGGAAATAGTGATTAATTCGGGAAATGTTCTTGACAGATTAAAAGAATTTTTCATGTTTAAAACGAATAAAGGTAAAATTTTCAATATAAGGGATCTGGATACGGCTACGGAAAATTTTAATTCGGTACAGGCGAACAGCATGACAATGGAAGTACTGCCCGGAAAAGAGGAAAACACTTCAAAAATTCAAGTGAAAAATATTCTTAAAAATAAATATTCTGTAAGCTTAATTTCAAACAACTATGGGGATAATAAGCAGGACGGGATCTGGAGGAAAGGTGTCAGCCTTAACATTGACAGTCCTTCAGGTATAGGAGATAACCTGTATTTTACATATATGACAGTTTCCAGGAAAAATCCTGACAGGAACTGGAAAAAACGTGCGGATGAGCTTCAGCCGGGAGAAATATTGCCAATCGGGCCTGCCGGCTATGATCCGTCAAAGGGGGATACCCTGCCGTATAAAAGGCGGCTGGACATGTTCAATTTTGGATATACGATGAAATTCAGGGACTACACACTGAGGCTGGGTTCAGCAAGAAGCATTCAGGAAAGCAGTTTTTATGCATCAAATACAGTTTATGACCTGTATACTTCCAGTCATACGCTTTCCATGAATCTGGATAAAATACTCTTTAGAAACCAGAAAAGTAAACTGACTGCAGGAATAGGGATTAAAAGAAAGCACAATAACAATTATCTTGAAGGGGCGGTTTTATCAGACAGGAAACTGACTGTGGGTACGGTAAATATCAGTTACACGACATCGCTGTTTAAGGGAATTTTTGGATTGAATTTAGGATATGAAAGAGGGCTTAAAATTTTTGGGGCAGAAAGAGATGGAAGAAAAACAGGTACAGCACCAAAAGCCCAGTTTAACAAATATACATTTGACATGAGCTATTACAGGCCTATAGGAGAGCATATGGTATACAGGGGGAATATCTATTCAAGTTTATCAGATGATACACTGTATGGAAGCGAGAGGCAGTCAATAGGGGGAGTAGGAAGTGTAGGTGGATTTCACAGGAGTACAGTATCAGGAGACAAGGCAGTTGAGATAGGAAATGAAATTTCTTACAATATTCCTGTAAAGAAAATAGCGGTGCTGTCACCATATCTGGGATATGGCTATGGATATGTGAGAATAAACAATGACAAGTCGGAATACAGGAAGGGATACATATCAGGAGCTGTTGCGGGTGTCAGACTGGATACTAAATATCTGGACTTTAATTTTGGATATGCGAAACCTGTTTCATATTCAAAATATCTGAATCCGGAGAAACAGGAAATGTATTTTAATATGGCATTGAAGGTATCTTTTTAGGAAAGAAAATTTGACAGAAATTAAGGAAAAAGTTTAGAAGGGATAAGAAAAAAAAGAGGAGGCGTATACTTGGAAAATAAAATTTTAAGGAAATTAGTGGCATTTATGCTGTTAATAGCAATGAACATAAACATGTTTGGAACAAATCTAATGCTGGATCCTAATTCTCAGCACAATACGAAACTGGACACTTCAGCAAATGGGACGCCAATCATTAATATATCTACTCCGAACAATCGGGGTGTGAGTATTAATGAATTTTTAGAGTATAATGTAGGTCATGAAGGTCAGGTTCTTAATAATGCTGATAATATGGGACGGAGCCATATAGCAGGAATGATTAATGCAAATCCGAATTTAGGACCGAATCAGGCCGCAAATTTAATCATTCTGCAGGTAAACGGAGCAAACCGTTCCCAGATAGAGGGATATATAGAAGCCCTAAGCCGTAACAGGGTGGATGTGGTACTGTCCAATGAAAACGGGATTTACTTGAACGGAGCCGGAACAATAAATGTCAGAAAATTCACACCGGCAACAGGCAGGGTTACACTGAAAGATGGGGATGTTGTAGGAATTGATGTAGAAAAAGGCAGAGTTGTAATTGGGGCAAACGGTTTTGATGCGACAAATACTGACTATGTCAATATCATTGCAAAATCTCTGGAAATGCAGGGGAATCTTGTTGGGAACAGGGTTGATGTAATTTTAGGGGAAAATTTTGTAGACAATAACGGAGCAGTGACTTCAAAAGGTGGAATAAATTCAGTGGCCATAGATGCAGGCAATCTTGGGTCAATGTATGCCGGACAGGTCAGGATAGTCAGTACGGATAAAGGTGCCGGAGTAAATTCGGGGGCGTTAATTTATTCGAAAAATGAGAAGCTGGAAATTACAGCTGACGGTAAAATCAATGTTGCTAAAATTAAGGGGAACGGAATTGAAATCAAAGGTTCTGACTATACACAGACAGAACTGGCCAGTTCCGACCGTGATATTAATATTACAGCAAATACCGTAAAATTATCAGGTCAGACACAGGCTCAGGGAAATGTAGGTTTGAATGCGGATGTTGAAAATGCTTCTGAGATACTTGCAAACGGAAATCTGAAAACAAAAAAATTAACTAACACAGGAAAAGTTGAAGTTTTAAAAAAAGTGGAGATCACAGGAGAACTGGATAATGGCGGATCATTAATTTCAGTTGATGGAGTTACAGTCGCAAAAGATGTAAAAAATACAGGAGAGATATCCACAAATGATGATTTTACGGCTAAAAATGTCGTATCATCCGGAAAAGTTTTTGGGAAAAATATTCAGGCGGATGATGTGGATAATAGCGGAAAAATGCTTGCAAAGGGTAAGTTTACAGCTAAAAATGTAAAAAATACCGGGGAAATAGCTTCAGGAGATAAAATTTCAGCCAAGAAATTGGAAAATTCTGGAACAGCCGCTACCAGCTCTGATATTTCGGTTTCAGATTCACTTGTAAACCATAATGGCGGAAATATAGAAGGGAAAAATGTTGAAGTTAAAGGACCTGAACTAAGAAATGCCGGTAAAATCAGTGCCGGCAATATAAGGTCTAAAGTGAATGAAGTAATAAACAGTGGGCAGGTTCATTCAAGTAGGGATGTAGATTTTGATACTCAGAAACTGACAAATACAGGAGAAATCCTGGCTGTAAATGATGTGAATTCAGCTGGTGCAGATGTTACGAATAACGGTAAAATTGCATCAAACAACAGGATTTTACTTGATAATTCAAAGATTGCGAATACGGGGGAGATACTGTCAGGCAATATATCAATGCAGAATGCTCAGAAGTTTGATAATACTGGGACAATTAAAGCTAATAACACTGTACTGACAACAACGCAGGATATTAATTTAACTGGAAACCTTCATGGGGAGCAGAGGCTGGCCATCTCAGGAAGAAATATCACAAATAATGGAAATACAACAGGTGCAGGAATTATTCAGATTACATCAAATGACTTTACGAATAACCGTGACCTTTCTTCGGATACGGTTATCATCAACGGGCAAGGAAATATTGTGAACAATGCAATAATTACCGGAGATAGCGGGAAAATCAGTGGAAATGACATTGCAAACAATGACCTGGTTGCATTTGAGAAATATCTTGAAATTAATGCCCAGAATAAAGTCCAAAACAACAAGGATAAGACGATTTACGGTGGACAGACATTAATCATCAAAGGAAACGGGATATTGAATGATGAAGGGGAAATCCTGGGCGGAAATATGACACTGGATGCTGGTAAAATTGTGAATAATGTCGGGACAATTCAGGCAACAGGAGATATCCTGATTACTTCCGGTGACTTTCAGAATATTGGGAGAGTAAGTAATCTGGGAAATTATGAAAAGTATTATGAGACATGGGAAGGTAGACGGGTTTCCGAATCAGATGTTTCTAACAGCTGGAAGATGCATCTGGAAGCCCCTTCAGCAAAAACGAAACATAGTGATGATTCTAAAAATCAGATGAGGAGCTGGCTGAGAGGACAGATATCGGCAGATGAAATAAATGGCTATTCATCCATAATGTTTAAAAAGTACCCGAATTTAGGATTTGATTTTTTAGACAGGGTTGGTAAAAAAGGCGATGATACGTATTATACGGGGACTGCGAGAGTACCGGAAATACCATTGAAAGGGAAAATGGAAAGTAATGCTTCCACAGAATATGGGAAAATACAGGCAAGTGGAAACATTACGATAAATTCTGCAAATACTAGGAACAGGGACAGTATAATATCAGCCGGAGGAACTGTCGACATTAATTCATCGAATCTTGAAAATTCTGTAACGACAGGAAATGCCGTGCAGTTAAGGGATGGGCAGGAAATATTTAGAATATATTTCAAAAGAGGGAAAAAGAATGCAACTTCCAATGCTTTTCTGAAAAGGGACTTTGTAAATGGAGATATTGCCTATGAAGCCGGACAGCCAAGCATTATAGAAGGTTCGGCAGTAAATATAAATGCTCCGGTTATTACATCTCCGATTACTGAAGCAAATGGGAAAATCAATATCGGAAGTGTAGCACACGGAGTTGCAGGGAGCCTGTTCACAGGTACGGTTGGAAAAGGAATTTCTTCAGCAAATGGTACTGTCCAGGTTGCAAATAATATGTCATCTGTCCAGTCAGTCCTGAATACGGGGACAATTTCTGTAAATCCTTTACTGACTGGTGCAATGTTTACTCAGAACATGAATCCTGGTTCAAAATATCTGCTGGAAACTAGAAGTAAATATGTTGACCTGAATAAATATTATGGAAGTGACTACTTCCTGTCAAGATTAGGATATACGCCTGGCTGGAACAGGGTTAGAAGACTTGGGGACGCATATTATGAAAACCTGCTGATAACCAGGGCATTGACAGAGCAATTAGGGACAGCATTTATCAATGGTAAATCTAATGAGGAATTGATAAAATCATTGATGGATAATGCAGGGATGGAAAGTTCAAGACTGGGACTGCAGGTAGGAAAAGAGCTGACACCTGAGCAGATTAGCGGACTGTCTAAAGATCTGGTATGGTATGTCACTCAGAATGTTAACGGTGTTGAAGTATTAGTTCCAAAAATTTACTTAAGCAAAAATACTTTGGCCGCAGTAACTGCAGATGGCCGTAATAAAATTGGTGGAGTTAACGGGACATACATCAAAACTGATAATTTTGTAAATAACGGAATGAAAATTGGTAATGGAGGAGTTACTTATGTCCAGGCAAATACTGTAAGAAATGAGACTGCAACAAATTTACTTTCAGAAATTACCGGAGACAGAACTTTCATCCATTCAGACGGAAATATCGAAAATATCGGTGGAAGAATAAATGGTAATGAAGCAGTTGCCCTAATTTCTGACAATGGAAAAGTGACAAATGACACAACAAAGAGAACATTTGGCCATTACAATGGTGAATTTGACAGAACTGGGCATGAAGAAGTGAACTCTTTGGGAACAATTTCTTCAAAAGGAACTGTATTTGTGAAAGCGGACAGCTATGAATCAACAGGAGGAATGTTAAGTGCAGATCACCTGGCCTTAGATGTGAACAAAGTAAACCTGAATGCCTTATCCCTTTCAGGAGAAGACAAGTTTGGTTCAGGAGGAAGCAACTTCAGCAGATATGCAGAAACAACGCATTTAGGAGCAGGAGTATCAGCTAATTCAGCTTCGGGAACAGTTGGAGATATGAACTTGAAAGGTTCGTCATTTATCGCAGAAGATACGGCAGGATTTACAGTAACAGGAAACGTGAAAGCGGAGTCGACAGTAAACAGCTATGAAAATGAATCGAGAAGCACAGGCAAAGGTTTCATGTCATCAAGCAGCAGCTACAGAAATTCACATACTGAAGAAAATTCAGCGAGTAACCTGATGCTGGGGAAAAATGCTGTAATCAGAGGAAATATTGAAGGTATAGGAAGTAACATCGTTCTTGGAGAAAATACATATGTAGGTGGAAAAGTTACGACAGATTCAAGACAGCTTCATAACAGTTATTTTGAAGAGAACAGGAAAAAAGGATTTTCAGGAGGAATAAGTCACGGGACAGCATCGCTGAGTTATGGGAAATCACAGAATACATACGATGAGAAAAGTACAGTAAATGCAAAATCCAACCTTCAAGTTGGAGATGGCTCAGTATTAAATAGGGGAGCAGAAATTACGGCTACAAACTTTGAATATGGAAATATTCAGATAAATAATGGCGATGTAAAATATGGAGCAAGAATTGATACAAGGGATGTTCATACGGAAAGTAAGAGCAGCAGTTTCGGAATTTCAGCAGGAGTAAACAGCCCAATGTTAGACAGGGCAAAACAGGTTGCAGGAGCTGTAAGTCAAGTTAAAAATGGCGATACTGCTGGCGGAGCAATGGAAGCGATAAATGCTGCGACTGGTACAATTAAAGGGCTTTCAGAAAATATTACAAAACCTGATGGTACAAGAGCCACAATAAATGATATCAGAAGTGGAAATTTTAAGGTAAATAATGACTTTTATGTAAGCGGAAATATACGTGCAGGATTTAACAAGTCAAAATCCAGTACAACTTCACATACTGAAAGTGCTGTAGTTACGACAATGAAACCAATGAATGAAAATTCTAGCATTACCTACAACAATGTAAACAATATAACGTATCAGGGAACACAGGCACAGGGTGGAACATTCATCTACAATAATGTTGCTAATATTCAGAAGGAAGCAGTTGAGTTAAGAAACAGATACAGTTCTGAAAGTTCAGGCTTTGGAGTGGGAGTAAGTGCCGGAATAGGCTCAAACGGACAAATAAAGTCAAACGGTATCAGTGGGAATATTTCTGCAAATAGAAGCAACCAGAATACAGATGAAACAATCCATGCAAATGGAAACTTCAGTAATGTAAATGAAGTTCACAACAATACAGGCTCAATGGTACTAAACGGCTTTAACCAGGAAGGCGGAAAAGTTACAGGAAACATTGGTAATCTGGTTGTGGAAAGTAGACAGAACACAAGCACAACTACTGGAAGCAGTAAAGGAGTGAATCTTGGAATAAGTGCAAACGGAGTTCCAAGTTCAGTAAACATAAATGCGAGCAGAACAAATGGAAACAGGGCATTTGTAGATAACCAGAGCACATTCGTTGTTGGAGAAGGAAGCAATCTTCATGTTGGAAC
>NZ_KI272856.1 GCF_000469505.1 Leptotrichia sp. oral taxon 215 str. W9775
AAAAAAAAAAGACACTTGTAAACGTGCCTTCTACTGTTTTAATTAAATAATCTATTGAAGTTTAATATAATTGCCGTTGTAATTGACGTATACTCTGATGTTTCTTTTCCTAGAATTGACAGAAGAAAACTTCCAAATACTATTGCAAAAACTAATAATACTTTTAACTGTTGTTTTCTTTTCTTTTTATTTTTTTTCTTTTTGTTCAATTCTCCCTCCTTTCACTATTTATCTACATTATAAAGAATCAATCTAGGCCTTGTCAAATCTGCAGTTTTTCATGTTATAATTAATAAAAAATCGGAGGAATGGCCAATGAGAAAATTAAATGCTGAAACTGAAAAAAGAATTGCTTCTGCAGTGTACAATGTTGAACTTGCATGCGGAAAATGTTCTGAAGAGGAAATTGAACTTATAAGAAAAAGTGCATATGGAGAAATTTCAGATGAAGAATTCAGAAAGCAGGTCTTGAATCTTGCAAAAAAATCAAAATAACCCCCCTGCTTATTAAATAAAAAATCCAGTTTTTCGGTTTTCAAAAACTGGATAGCACG
>NZ_KI272857.1 GCF_000469505.1 Leptotrichia sp. oral taxon 215 str. W9775
ATTTCTTGTTTTAAAGCGGGTAATTTCTTGTTTTTTAACCTATTCAAAGCCAATAATACCAAGGCTTAGCGGACACCTAAAAGAGTGTTAAAAAGATTATAAAAAAAATAAATGGTAAAAGAGAACCCTTTTGCTAATTTTCAGAATCAAAAAATTTTGAAAATATGCTATCCAGTTTTTAAAAACCAAAAAACTGGATTTTTTTATATGATGCACCAAATTATCGTAGAAAATGCCCATTTTTATCGTAGATTAGAAAAAATAAGCTAAAAAGCATATGAATTTCATTTTCATATAGCTCTAAAAATCATTTAAAAGCCCGTAGAGCAATTTTTTTTAAAAAAAGGTAATGTTACTACCCTAATTAAAAAAAAATCTTATATGAGCGTTTTAGAGATTTTTTAGGAAAAAATTTTTTTTAGAATCACAAAAAATTTTCTCCTGGAATATTTTTTAAAAAATTTTTTGTTTTCTATGAAAAAAATATATACAAACGAAGTGAGTTTTTGAGCGAGAGCGAAAG
>NZ_KI272858.1 GCF_000469505.1 Leptotrichia sp. oral taxon 215 str. W9775
ATCCTGCTTGCAAGACAGGTTGGAGTTCCTTACATCGTAGTATTCTTAAACAAAGTTGACATGGTTGACGATGAAGAATTATTAGAACTAGTAGAAATGGAAGTAAGAGAACTTCTTACAGAATACTCATTCCCAGGAGACGACATACCTATAATAAAAGGATCGGCTTTAGGAGCATTAAACGGAGAAGCACAATGGGAAGACAGAATCATGGAATTAATGGATTCAGTAGACAGCTACATCCCAACACCTGAAAGACCAGTAGACCAGGCTTTCCTAATGCCAATTGAAGACGTGTTCACAATAACAGGAAGAGGAACAGTTGTAACAGGAAGAGTAGAAAGAGGAATCGTAAAAGTAGGAGAAGAAGTAGAAATAGTTGGAATCAAACCTACAGCAAAAACAACAGTAACAGGAGTAGAAATGTTCAGAAAGCTTCTTGATTCAGGACAGGCTGGAGATAACATAGGAGCATTATTAAGAGGAACTAAGAAAGAAGAAGTAGAAAGAGGACAAGTATTGGCTAAACCAGGATCAGTAAGTCCACATACATCATTCAAGTCAGAAGTATACGTACTGACAAAGGATGAAGGAGGAAGACATACACCATTCTTTACAGGATATAAGCCACAGTTCTATTTCAGAACAACTGACATAACTGGAGAAGTAAACTTACCAGAAGGTGTAGAAATGGTAATGCCTGGAGATAACATAGAAATGTCAGTAGAATTAATTCACCCAATCGCAATGGAAGAAGGATTAAGATTTGCGATAAGAGAAGGTGGAAGAACGGTAGCTTCTGGAGTTGTTGCAACTATCGTTAAGTAGTA
>NZ_KI272859.1 GCF_000469505.1 Leptotrichia sp. oral taxon 215 str. W9775
TAAGCTTTTTAAGGTTGTCGAATTTTTTTATCCCGTAAGATAGCCTCTTTATTATTTTTATCTTGTTATTTTTTTCACCCCACATATATTATAGAGCCCAGAATTTAAGGCGTAAAAGAACAAATCAGATATAATATTGCTGACATATAGTTTAAAAATGAAGGAGTGAATATATTATGGACAAAGAAGCTCTGTTAATAATATTCTTTAATACATTCTAGAATTAATTTGATAAATTTATACCAAAAATTAAAATGAATCAAAATTTGAGGTAATTATGAGCTTTAGAATTGAAATGGAATGAATAATTTATTATCAGATGTTAGCTCAGTCCAAAAAATACTTTGGTTAATGATAATAAAAAATAGACCCGATAAAAGCCTATTGATACCCCTAAGGGTAGAGGTCTGATGATTAAAACAAATTGTAACTGATTAAAATAAAAATCAGTACAACTATTATTTTAAGCATAGCAGTACCTCCTGAAATATAGTTTAGGTTATTGGGTAACCCAAAAAATTATAACAAAAAAGACTGAAATAATCCAGCCTTTTTTATCCCAATTTATTTAACTATATTTCAGTTTACCCTTTTAGGGTCTACCTTAAGGTATTTTCATTATATCAAATTATTATAGTTTATGCAAATCTATTTTTATCCCATAAGATAACCTTTTTTATGATATATGATTTTTGCCAAAGGAAAAACAAATGGCATATATTATTAAAACAAGGTATAATTAAAATAAAATAAAGAGTAAAATAAAGAAACGGAGTTGGATTAAGATGATGAGAAGACTAATGACAATAGGGATGATGCTACTGATGTTAAGTTCATGCTACTATTTTAATCAGGTTGTGGATGACATAAGAGAGTCGAATGCAATGGAGAGAAGTAGAAAAAAAGATGGAGGAGGAGCATATGAAAATGATAAATATAAGGAAGGAGTATATAAAGCCATAGATGATATAGCAAAAAGACCTGTAAATAAGAAGGTACAGTTTGAAGGAATTGAATTAATTATCCCGGAGAATACGGCAATAAATAATGATACATGGACATTACTGGATTTAAAAACAGGCTATGGATTGCCTATAAGTTTTTCTAATGAAGGCGAATGTTTAAAGAAAACGATAAAAGGTAAAGTTTACGGCCTATCATATAATGATTATATTTCAGGAGTAAAAGAGATAGGTAAAAAAATAGAGAAAGCAAATGGCTTTGTAAATACATGTAAATAAAATAACCAAAATAAAAGCACATCTGATGGAAGATATTCCAAGTCAAATGTGCTTTTGGATTAATAATTCTAGCTTTTAGAATGAATTTTTCCATGTGAAACTGATAAATCATGATTCCTATCTATGTCTTTTAATATTTCTCTTCATGATTTCGTTATTATACAGTTTCTTAAAATAAATAACGGTCAGTATACCACCAACTACTTCTGCTACAGGGAAAGATAGCCAGACACCGTTTATTCCAATTATTCCTGCCAGAAGGTATGACAGCGGAAGTATGACAACCAGCTGACGTATAAGGGATATAATAAGGCTAAACATACCCTTGCCTAAAGCCTGGAAAGTTCCGCTTGAAACGACGGAAAAAGGAGCAAGAAGGAATGCAAAACTTATTATTCTAAGGGCAGGAATTCCGATTGCAAGCATATTATCTGAAGCATCAAATATTTTAAGCATTTCAGCAGGTAATGTCTGACAAAGTATAAATCCAATGAACATAATGCTGAAGGCATACACGTTTGCCAGTTTTACAGTTTGAAGAAGCCTTTTTATCTTTCCTGCACCATAATTGTATGAAACAATGGATACAACGGAGTTATTTAATCCAAAGACAGGCAGGATAACAAAACTCTGCAGTTTAAAGTAAACTCCCAGAACAGCTGTTGCTGTTGTAGAGAATGAAGCCAGGAGGTTGTTCAGCTGGAATATCAGGAATGAAGCTGCCGACTGCATAATTATGGACGGGAATCCAATTTCGTATATATTTATAATAGTTTTAAGATTTACTGCAAATTTTTTTATTGCAAAACGTACTTCATGATTTTTCTTAATATTGAAGTATAATGCCATAAGCATTGAAACTGTCTGTCCTAAAATAGTTGCAACGGCTGCTCCGACTATTCCCATTTTTGGAAATCCTAGAAGTCCAAAAATAAAAATTGGATCAAATATAATGTTTATAATTGCTCCTGTACTTTGGGTAATCATGGTATAAAAGGTTTTTCCTGATGCTATAAGCATTCTTTCAAATGTAATTTCCATAATAATTGAAAAAGCGAAGATGGAGCATAGGCTTAAATACTGTATTCCGTATTCTTCAATAATTCCCGAAGCCTTCTGGAATTGAAAATAGAATTTTATAAAAAATATTCCAAAAATAACAAACAGAATAGAGTTTAAAATTCCGAGAAATATACCATTGTGTACAATTCTTGTTACTCCCTTTTCATCCTTTGCTCCTAAATACCTTGCAATTAGTGCAGTAATCCCCACTCCTACACCTGTACCTGCTGAAATCATAAGATTCTGTGCAGGAAAAGACATTGAAACGGCAGTAAGCGCCTCTTCATTTATTCTTGATACAAAAAGACTGTCCACTATATTGTAAAAAGCCTGTACGAACATTGATGTAATAAGGGGCAGTGACATATTGATTATAAGTTTGTTAATGGGCATGGTTCCCATTTTGTTTTCTTTTATAACTGTTTCTTTTTCTTTATTCATTATCAATTCTCCTTTCCTTTTCTATTCAAAATAAAAATAATACGGCACATGGCTGTATTATCTCTTCAGTATAAATATTATAACAGAATTTATCCTATTTTTAAAGAAAAGAATTTTTAAAGGAAAATTATTATTGCATTTACAGTTATAATGAAAGTATAATGTAGTTAATTGTAAATAAAACTTGCAGGGAGATGATTTTATGAAAAAAATGAATGAAAATGAACTTAATATGAAAAAATTTTATGACACAATAGCTGATAAATATGACTATATATTTCCTTTATCTCCTATGCAGAAAAAATTTCTGGATGAGGAAGTGAAAGGTAAAAAGATACTTGATGTGGGAGCTGCCACAGGAAAACTTACTGAATACCTTTCAGGGAAAGGCTTTCAGGTACATTCAATTGATATTAATGAAAGGCTTATAAATAAAGCTGTCCAGAAAGGCATTTCTGTTGTAAATATGAATATGCTGGACATTGATAAGCTGGAAAAGTTTGATACGATAATAAACATTGGGAATACACTTCCCCACTTAAATAATAACGAAGAAATATATGAGTTTCTGGAGAAGTCCTATCATCAGCTTAATAATGGAGGTAAGATAATAATTCAGATTATAAATTTTTCTAAATTTGTAAAAAAGAAGGATGAAAATAATTTTCTGGGGACACTTCCTCTAATAGAAAATGAAAATGTAAAATTTGAGAGATTTTATTACCTGAATGAAGAAGGAAATATTATTTTTAAAACAATTTTAGACAATGAAATAAAAAATGAGGAAGTCCTTTTAAATATTAATTATAATGAGTTAAAAGGTTATTTTGAAAAAATCGGATTTAAAAATATAAAGACATATGGCGGGTTTGACAAATCGGTATTTGATATTGATAAATCAACTCCGCTTGTAATGACAGGGGAGAAATAAGGATATAGAATTAAAAGTATTGACATACGTATCTATAACACGTATAATATAAAAGAGGGGGAAATTATGTCTAAAGCAAAATCTTATAGGGAAGTTGTTAAAATAATGAAAAGAAATGGTTGGGAGCTAGATCACACAACAGGCTCTCATCAAATTTATGTAAAAAATGGTAAAATTTGTCCTGTAAAATGTACTAAAAAAGATATACCTTCAGGGACATTAACTAATATAGAACGAATTACAGGACTTAAATTTTAATAGAGGAGATTGACTATGAAAAATAGAATTTTTTATCCATGTGTAATAAAAAAGGAAAAAGATATTTATTATGCAAATTTTGTAGATTTTGAATCATGTTTTACTGACGGAGAAACATTGGAGGAAGTTGTTAATAATGCTAAAGATGTATTATCTGGAGTTTTACTTGTTATGGCAAAAAAGAATGTTCCTTTTCCAGAAATAGCAGAAAACACTCTAAAGCTGAGCAGTGAAGAATTTTTAATGTATATAGATGTATGGCTTCCACCTATTTTAGAAAAAGCTGAAAATCAGTCTGTGAAAAAAACATTGACTATTCCAAAATGGCTAAATGATGAAGCTGAAAAACATTCCTTGAATTTTTCAAGTATTCTTCAGACTGCATTGAAGGAAACGTTAGGAATATAATAATTGAAACTATTAGGAGAAAGAAATGACACTACAGCAGTTAAGATATGTGGTTACAGTCGCAGAAAAAGGAACTCTGAGTGATGCGGCAAAGGAACTGTTTATTTCACAGCCAGCATTGACTAAGGCAATAAGGGAACTGGAAGATGAAATGAATATATCAATTTTCAACAGGACAAATAAAGGAGTGATAGTTTCCCATGAAGGTGACAGGTTTCTCGGGTATGCAAGACAGGTTCTGGAGCAGACAGATTTGCTGGAGGAACAGTACAAAAAAGGAAACAATATAACAAGAAGATTTTCTGTATCTACCCAGCATTATTCCTTTGCCGTAAATGCCTTTGTAGATGTAATCAAGAAGTTTGGGGAAAACAAATACGATTTTACATTGCGTGAAACTCAGACAAATGAAATTATAGAAGATGTAAGCAAAAGGAAAAGTGAAATAGGCATCCTGTATACTTCGGGAGCAAATAAAATTGTAATTGAGAAGATGATAAAGAGAAACGGTCTGAAATTTACAGAATTATTTACAGCAAAACCTCATGTATTCATCAGTTCCAATCATCCTCTTGCAAAGAAAAAGATTATAAATCTGGAGGATTTGAAAGACTATCCTTATCTGTCTTTTGAGCAGGGAGATTATAATTCCTTCTATTTTTCAGAAGAAATATTAAGTACAATTGACAGAGATAAAAACATAAAGGTGCGGGACAGGGCAACATTGTTTAATCTTGCAATCGGACTTGACGGATATACGGTAAGTACCGGAATAATCAATAAGGAGCTAAATGGGGAAAATATTATTGCCAGACCTCTTAAAGTAAATGAGTATATAAAAGTAGGGATTATAACACAGAAAAATATTGAACTGAGTATCTATGCAAAGGTTTATGTGGAAGCTTTGAAGGAGCATTTGAAATATACGGAAATACTGTAATTTAATATTTTTAGCATTTTAATTAATCTTTTGAATTTGATTTTATTATAAAATAATTTTAAGATAGAAATATGGGAGCTGATAACAGTGAAAAAAATTGTTATATTTTTAATGTTGATATTTGGTATGAATGTAATGGCTCTTTTTGTACCTTGTGCAAAAGGAGATACAAAGTGTGTAATTCGAGGTTTTAAAGTAAATGGAGAGATAATTAATGAAGATGGAAGCCAAGATATAGAATACATTGTACATTTTATTAATAATTTTGCAGAAAGTGGATCAATTGAAATTATTGGACATGCAGATTCTAGTGGAACAAAAAGGCATAATTTGAAATTATCAATAATAAGGGCAGAAAATGCTGCAAAAATGTTAAGAGAGTTTGGATTGAATGAAAAATTTATAATTAATAAAATTACAGGAGAAGGAGAAAATTTTCCGATAGATACTAATGCGACAGTTAATGGAAGATATAATAATAGGAGAGTTGAAATTTTTATTGAAAACATTAAATTTAAGGAACAGGTAAAATAGTTAACAGGAGTACATTAATCTATATTCAAAATTTTTATGCTTATGGATATAAATAAAAGTTATATCAAACTGAAAAATAAATGTATTTTACAGAAATCACATATTTGTATATAATTGCTTCATAAAATAAATAGAAAATAAGGGAGATAAATTATGAAAACAGCAATTATAGGATATCCAAGGATCGGGGAAAATAGGGAATTAAAATTTGCGATAGAGAAGTATTGGAAAAATGAAATTACAGAAAATGAACTTCTAAAAATAGCTGAGGAGATTAGAAGAAATCAATGGTTAAAACAGAAGGAAGAAAAAATTTCATTTATTCCGGGAAATACATTTTCATTTTATGACGGAATACTGGATACAATAATCCTGTTAAATGCAATTCCAAAGCATTATAGAGATTTAGGATTAAATGAACTGAATACATATTTTGCAATTGCGAGAGGTTATCAGGGGGAAAAAGGGGATGTAAAAGCTCTTTCAATGAGAAAATGGTATAATACAAACTATCATTATATGGTGCCTGAATTAGATGATTATGCAAAAATTAAATTAAATGCAGATAAGATATTTAGTGAGCTCGAGGAAGCTGAAAAATTAGGAGTAAACACTCATCCGTCAGTGATTGGACCATTTACATTTTATAAATTGGCTAAAACAACGGGAAATAAAGATAAAAGAGAATATTTAGGTAATATCATAAATGCCTATGTAGAATTATTGGAAAAATGTAATGAAAAAAATATAGAATGGGTTCAAATTGAAGAGCCGCAGTTGGTAACAGATCAGACAGAGGAAGATATAAAGCTATTTGAAGAAGTTTATACAGAAATTTTAAAAAATAAGAAAGATGTAAAAGTTCTGCTTCAGACATATTTCGGAGATGTGAGGGATTGCTATGGAACAATAATAGAACTCGATTTCGATGGAATAGGGCTTGATTTTACTGAAGGAAGAAAAACAGAAAAATTAATAGCTGAAAACGGATTTCCAAAAGATAAAGTTTTATTTGCAGGAGTTGTAAATGGGAAAAATATTTGGAAATGTGATTACAGAAAAGTTTTAAATATTCTGAATAACTTAAAGGGAAAAGCTGAAAACATAGTAGTGACAACTTCCTGTTCATTGCTTCATGTACCTTATACTTTAAGAAATGAAGAAAAATTATCAGAAAATATACTGAAACATTTTTCTTTTGCTGAAGAAAAATTAGGAGAATTGAGGGAATTAGGTGAATTAAGTCAAATTTTGTCAGAAAATTCTCTGGAAAAGACACAGGAAAATGAATTTTATATAAAAAATCAGGAAATCATAACTTCTAAAAGGGGCATGGAAGACAAGGAAGTCAGAGATAAAGTTGAAAAATTGACAGATAATGATTTTGTAAGAAAAGGTACAAGAAAGGAAAGACAGAGAATACAAAGAGAAAAGCTGAATATTCCTTTGCTTGCAACAACGACAATAGGTTCTTTCCCTCAGACAAAGGAAGTGAAACTGAATAGAAGTAAGTTTAGAAAAAATGAAATTAACAAGGAAGAATATGATAAAAATGTATTTAACTTCATAAAAGAATGTGTTAAGTTACAGGAAAAAATTGGACTGGATGTACTTGTACATGGAGAATATGAAAGAAATGACATGGTTGAATTTTTCGGAGAAAATTTGGCAGGATATGTATTTACAGAAAAAGCCTGGGTTCAGTCTTATGGAACAAGATGTGTAAAACCGCCAATAATTTTTGGAGATGTAAAAAGAACAAAACCAATTTCAGTCTTGTATTCTGAATATGCCCAGAAATTAACTGAAAAGCCAGTTAAAGGGATGCTTACAGGGCCTGTAACGATACTGAACTGGTCATTCCCAAGGGAGGATGTGTCATTAAGCGAGATGGCATTCCAGATTGGACTTGCTATACGTGAAGAGGTACTTGATCTGGAAAAGGCAGGAATAAGAATAATACAGATAGATGAAGCTGCACTCAGGGAAAAGCTTCCTTTAAAAAAGGAAGACTGGCATAAGGAATATCTTGACTGGGGATTAAAGGCATTCAGGCTTTGTCATAGTGGAGTAAAGGAGGATACGCAGATTCATACACATATGTGTTATAGCCAGTTTGAGGATATAATAAAAGATATCGATAATATGGATGCTGATGTTATAACATTTGAAGCTTCAAGATCAAAACTGACAATTCTTGATTTCTTAAAAGAAAATAATTTTGAAACAGAAGTAGGTCCTGGAGTTTATGATATTCATTCCCCTAGAGTACCTTCAGTTGAAGAAATTGTAATAGCTTTAGACAGAATGATTGAAAAAATTGGAAAAGATAAATTGTGGGTAAATCCAGACTGTGGATTAAAGACAAGAGGAATTGTAGAAACTGTAAAAAGTCTGGAAAATCTTGTGAAAGCTACAGAAATTGTGAAAAGTAGATTATAAAAATATTATTAAAAAAGTAAAAAATGTAAAAAAGCAAAAATATAATAAATTTATAAATAAAGGAGATGATAAATATGTGTACAGTAAATGCACCACATAGACATGATACAGTAGGAAGTTTTTTGAGGACTGAAAGACTGAAAAAAGCAAGAAAAGATTTTGAAGAAGGAAATATAAATGGGGAAGAATTAACAAAAATTGAAGATGAGGAAATAAAGAAAATTGTAGATAAACAGATTGAACTTGGGTATACGAGTGTAACTGATGGGGAATTCAGACGTAGTTACTGGCATCTGGATTTTTTCTGGGGATTTAATGGAATAGGACATATTCATGCTGACAAAGGATATGAATTTAATGGAGTAATTACTCGTGATGATACAGCAATTGTTACAGGGAAAATTAGTGGTGAAAATCATCCGTTTGTAAAGCATTATACATTTTTAAGGGATCTGGTAAAAGATAAAGAAAATGTTGAAGCAAGGCTTACAATACCTGCACCTGCACAGTTTTACGCTGAGCTTGTAAGAGAGGATAAGCATGTGGAGGCATTGCTAAAGGCTTATCCGGATTTCAAAGAACTGGAAGATGATATTGTAAATGCCTATAAGACTGTTATAAATGATTTATATAAAGAAGGTCTTAGAACATTACAGATTGATGACTGTACATGGGGATGTCTTGTAGATGATAACTTTATTGAGTCATTTATTGAAAAAAGTGACAGGAATAAGGAAGTAATCAGACGTGAATTTGCAGAAAAATTTTTAAATATAAACAACAGGGTATTTCAGGATAATCAGGAAGATTTAGTGATAAATACACATGTATGTCGTGGTAATTACGATTCAACATGGTTTGGTCAAGGAGGATATGACAAGATTGCCGATGAACTTTTTGGTAAAGAAGATGTAAATGCCTATTATTTGGAATTTGATACAGAAAGAGCAGGAACTTTTGAATCGCTGGCAAAGGTGTCAGGAGACAAGAAAGTTGTTCTGGGGCTTATAACTTCCAAAAATCCAACATTGGAAGAAAAGGAGACAGTAATTTCACGTATAAAGGAAGCTTCAAAATATATTCCGTTGGACAGACTGTACTTAAGTCCTCAATGTGGATTTGCCTCAACTGAAGAAGGAAATAGACTTACTGAAGAACAGCAATGGGCAAAACTTAGATTCATTAAGGAAATTGCAGATGAAGTATGGGGAAGCTAGTAAAAAATAACTGATATAAAAAGGAAGAGTAGAAAAATTGTTTTCTGCCCTTCCTTTTATTGTAAAATTTAAGTTAATGTGAGATTACTCAACGCATTAAAGAAAAGCTAAAAATTTAATGTGTAATGCTGAGTCCGATCATTCATTGATGTACCGTGCCATTTTTTACCTTTCCTAATAAACATTGCTTTTTAAAAATATGTAGGGTATACTATTTACGTAGTTTTATTAAAGAAATAAATAATGGAGAAGAGATATGGCTAAAGACACGATACAGGAGCTGAAAAATATACAGCAGCTGAAAACAAGAAAAAGAAATATATTTTTAATTTTCTTATGTCTATTAACGGGAATGATAGCAGGAGGGATTGTTGTCCTTTATACAGTGCTGCTTGAAAAATCCTCACATCTGAGAAATTCATTTTTTGCAGAAATAACCCCTTTAAAAATGATAACGGGACTGGCAATTTTTATACTTCTGGGACTGGCAGTAGAATTTATGCTGGCAAAGTATCCGTTAATTGGTGGAAGCGGAATACCGCAAGTAAGTGGACTTTTACAGAAAAAGATAGAGTTTAACTGGGTTCCCGAACTGTTAACTAAATTTTTTGGAGGAGTTTTTGCAATAGGAACTGGAATGTCAATGGGAAGGGAAGGGCCTTCCATTCATCTTGGAGCCCTAGTAGGAGAAGGGATAAGAAAAATTTTTAAAGTATCAGAAGTGGAGGAAAAATACCTTGTTACATGTGGTGCAAGTGCAGGAATATCAGCCGCATTTAATGCTCCACTCGCAGGAACGGTATTTGCACTGGAGGAACTGCACAAATTCTTTTCACCGTTACTTCTGATATGTGTACTGGTGGCAAGTGGAGGAGCTAACTATATTTTAAGGCTTATTCTAGGTTCAGAAACAACCTTTCAGTATAATTTTATTCTGCCTAAAACAGCATCTCCGATATTTACGTTAATAATAACAGTGATATTTGCACTGGTTATAACAATTTCAGGAAAAGCATTTTCATTTTTTCTTGTATTTTTTCAGAAAAAATATAAGAATATAAAGATAAACAGATATTTAAGAGTATCAATTTTTATGGTTATACCATTTCTTATAGCAGTATTTTTTAAAGATGTTACCGGTGGAGGGCATCTGCTCATAGTCCGTATGTTCAAGGAAAGTGCTCCTCTGAAAATACTTGTACTGATACTGTTCCTTAAGTTTTTTTACACAATGTTATGCTACGGGACAGGATTCCCGGGAGGAATATTCTTTCCAATGCTTGTTATTGGAGCATTAGTAGGGAAAATATACGGAGAGGTGCTACATACATATTTTTCATTACCTGAGGAATTTATAGTACATTTTATGCTGCTTGGAATGGCTGCATATTTTACAGCAGTAGTAAGGGCACCGATAACGGGGATTATTCTTATTCTGGAAATGACAGGGAATTTCTCCTATCTGTTTATGCTGATTATTGTAGTTACAATGACTTACGTTTTAACGGAATTGTTTAAAATGGAACCTATTTATGAAACATTATTTGAAAATATGTTTGCAGGTAAAAAAGCTGAGACAGGAAATTCCGGAGAAGAAAGCAGGATTGTAACGCTGCTTATCCATGTAGGAATGAATTCGGAATTTGAAAACAAGAAAATAAAGGAACTGAAACTGCCAAAGACATTGCTTATAGTAAGTGTGAGGGCAAATGGAAAGGAAACTATTCCTGATGGAGAAACAGTTCTTAAGAGTGGAAATCAGCTTGTAATAATAACTACATACAAGACAGCAAGTGAATATGCATCGAAGTTAAAAGATGATGCAGCAAGGATAGTTTAAAAAATTTTGGAGAGAAAATATGATTTGGGAAAATAACTAAAAAATTATGTCAGGAGAAAAATGATAAAGAAATGGAAAACTTTTTTAGTGAAGGGGTTATCCCTCATATTTTGGATAATATTATGGCAGATTATTGCCGGTAAAATAAATCAGGAGCTGCTTCTGGCATCTCCTCTGGCTGTACTGAAGCAGACTGTGGTATCTGCTTTTGAACGGAACTTCTGGGAAAGGATATTTTTTTCCTATTTTCACATAATGGCAGGTTTTTTCATTGCAATATTTACAGGAATTGTACTTGCAGTGCTGTCGTATAATTTTAAGGCAGTAAAGATACTTCTTCATCCGATTATTACTTCCATAAGGTCAGTACCTACTGCAGCTGTGATAATACTGTTTCTCATATGGACAGATGTTAAAAATCTTTCCATCCTTGTTTCGGTATTTATGACACTTCCTATAATTTATGTGAGTATTCTCAAGGGATTGGAAGAAGTGGATAAAAATCTTCTTGAAATGGCAAAGGTTTTCAGGATAACGGCATTAAAAAAGATAATTTACATTTATATATCCCAGATATTACCCTATTTTGAATCAGGAGGACTCAATGCCCTCGGAATAGCATGGAAATCAGGGATTGCGGCGGAAGTAATAGGAATTCCGACAGGTTCGATAGGAGAAGTACTATACGAGTCAAAAGTCTATCTGAATACAGTAAACCTCTTTTCATGGGCGATTGTGATTATTATACTGGGATTTATAAGCGAAAAGGTTTTTGTATATCTTATAAAACTTTGCGTAAGAAAGATAGAGGGAAGATAGTATGATTAGAATAAGAAATCTTTCAAAGAAATATGGAGAGAATGTAATTTTTAAAGACAGGTCATTTGACCTTGAGGAAAGAAAAACAACGGCAATTATGGGAAAATCAGGACTTGGAAAAACAACTCTTCTGAGAATACTGATGGGTCTTGAAAAGTATGATGCAGGCAGTATTGAAGGAATGGAAAACAAGAAAATAAGTGCAGTCTTTCAGGAGGACAGACTCTGCGAAAATCTGCCGGCAGTGACAAATGTTGCCATCGTATGTGAAAAGAATGTTACTTTGCAGGAAATACGAAAGGAACTGGAAAATATAGGACTTTCAGGGAGTACAGAAAAGCCTGTTAAGGAACTGAGCGGTGGAATGAAAAGACGGGTGGCAATAATAAGGAGCATTATGGCTGATTCGGATATTGTAATATTTGATGAGCCTTTTAAGGGACTGGATGTGGAAACCAGAAAAACTGTCATTGAGTATCTGAAGGAAAAATTAAAGGATAGAACAGTAATAATGGTTACACATGATATAGATGAAGCGTTGGCATTAAACTGCAAAATAATAAACTTAAAATAAGGAAGGTGTGATGTAGATGAAAAAGAGATTTTTCAATGTTTTTGCACTTATAATGGTGCTTATATTCACAGTTATCAGCTGCGGGGAAAAGAAAGAGGAGAAAAAACAGGATACACAGGTAACACAGGAAGTGAAAAAAGAAGACGGTGTTATTAGAGTTGCTGCAATAAAGGGACCTCCTGCAATGGGATTTGTGAAACTTTTTGCTGACAATGAAGAAGGAAAGACTTTAAACAAGTATGACACTAAAATAGTGAGTACACCTGATGAAATGATTGCAATGATAGGAAAAGGTGAAGTTGATATTGCTTCAATACCGTCAAATCTGGCTTCAGTTCTTTACAATAAGACAGAAGGGAAAATTCAGGTGGCATCAATTATAGCTTTTGGAATACTTTATGTTGTTGAAAATGGTGGAGAAACAGTTAAAAGTGTGAAGGATTTGAAAGGAAAAACATTATATCTAAATGGGAAGGGAGCAACTCCTGAAATAGTGCTTAATTACGTGCTTAAAGGAAATGGACTTGAACCTGGAAAAGATGTCAAGCTTGAATTCAAATCAGAAGCTGCGGAAGTAGTAAGTGCACTGGCAAACGATCCTAAAGGTATAGCACTTCTTAATCAGCCTTTTGTAACAGTTGCACAGGCTAAAAATCCTAATTTGAAGGTGGCATTTGCATTGGCTGATGAGTGGGATAAAGTTCCAGGAACTAAAAAAGGTTCGCAAGTATCAGGAGTAATAGTATTTAATAAGGAATTTGCAGAAAAGAATCCTGAAAAAGTGGCAAATTTCCTGAAGGAGTATGAACAGTCAGTAAAATACCTTAATGAGAATGTAGATGAGGGAGCAAAACTGCTTGGAAAATACAATATAATTCCTGAGCCTATAGCTAAAAAAGCTATTCCTAAGACTAATGTCACTTTTGTTGCCGGAGAAGAAATGAAGGAAAAAATTTCTGAATACTTAAGAATATTACACGAAGGAAATCCAAAAATAATTGGTGGAAAAGTTCCTGGTGATGATTTCTATTATATTCAGAAATAAGATGATGGTTAATGAAAATTGAAAGATAGAGTAAAAAAGATATGAAAAAAGATATATTTTTAATAAAATTTTATTATAGACCTGAAATATCTTATGAAGACTGGATTTTAAAAGTATATGTTGATGATAGAAATATTTGTGAATTTACAGTTGATGGCAGAATAGAAGAAGATACAGGTAACTTAATATTTTTATCTGACTGGTTTAAAAATAATTTAAAATTTATTCTAAATAAAAATGATGAATTTCCACTAGCAGTAGATGGGAATTCAGGAATTGAAATAAGAAAAAAAGCCTATGCCATTGGAATTAAGGAAAATAAAGAAATTGAATGGTTTGAAGCTGTTTATGAATGGAGTGAACGACATTTATGGACTTTTTCAGGGCTTGAAATGATATATCCAGATGTAATGTTTAGGAGAATTGAAAACAAGATAGAAATCTCATGGGATAGTAAAAATAAATATACAGATAATAAAAATTACAAAATTGAATTTACTCATCCAAAAGGAAGTTTTTTTGTAAATATGGAAAAATTTGAAAAAGAAGTCTTGTCTTTTATTGATAGAGTAGAAAGAATTACAGAAATTATATCTAAAAAAATGAAATCGGTCTTTAATGGAAAATATATTGACAGTAGTTATTTATATAAAAGAGTAAGTGAAGATTCTCTTCAGAGAAATTTTTTAGAAGAAATAAATAAATCAGGATACAATTTTAATTCAATATATGATTTGATGCTATTGGATGAAAAAGATAAAAATATAGTTCCAGTTTTCTTAAAATATTTAAAATTATTTGAACTGGATATCAAAAAGCATTTAGTAAGGTTTTTAGGAGTTAAAGGTTTTGTTAGTGCCAGTAAATTTCTTTTGGAAGAATTTCATAAAACAAAAGATTTTATTTATAGATTTACAATAGCAAATACATTATCTCTCATACAGGATGAAAATATACTGGAAGATTTAATAGAAATAATAGAAAATAGAATGTATGGAGAAGCACGAATTCCAATTATCTATAGACTTTATAAATTCAAAAATTTTCAGTTGGAGAAAGTTCTGGTGAAATTATTAAATGATAAGGAAGTTTCAGAAGTGGCAGAATATTCATTGAATGAGTTAAAAAAAATTTAGGAAATTAAAAAGTAAAAAAACGATATTTATTCAACATAAGTTTTATAAATATCGTTTTTCTATATTTTAGGCGAGGTAATTAACTAGTATATCAATAAATTTGTATTTTATAGGATATCAGTTCTAAATCTTATTCTTTTCAAAATAACGTGTATGAAGCAGTTCATGAGCATTATGGCTCATAGGTTTATCAAAATATGCTTCGTATAAACGCTTGATGTAAGGGTTTTCATGAGATTTTCTCAATGTTTTAGAAGTATCTTCCGAATTGATTACAGATATTCTCTTTTTAAGAATTTCAGTATCTCCATGGTGATAAGGCTGTCCACCTCCACCGATACATCCACCTTTACATGCCATAATTTCTATTGCATGATACTGGGATTTTCCTGCCCTTATTTCATTAAGAAGCTTTCTTGCTTCACCAAGACCATGGGCAATTCCTATTTTTAAATCAAGGTCTCCCACTTTAACATCTGCACTTCTTACACCTTCAAGTCCTCTTACTTCCTTATAATCTATTTTTTCAAGGCTTTCTCCAGTGTACCAGTCAGCAGCAGTTCTTAAGGCAGCTTCTATAACTCCTCCAGTTCTTCCGAAAATTACTCCTGCTCCTGTAGATTCACCAAGAGGTTTATCAAAGTCTTCATCTTCAAGTGAATGGAAGTTTATATTTGCATATTTTATAAGTCTTGCCAATTCTCTTGTAGTTATAACGATATCTGTGTCATAATTTCCATCTTTTGAGAATTCTTCCCTGTCAGCCTCGTATTTTTTTGCAAGACATGGCATTACAGAAACTACAACAAGATCTTTTCTGTCGATTCCTAATTCCTTTGTGTATATATTCTTTGCAACAGCAGAGAACATTTGCATTGGTGATTTTGCAGAAGAAGGAATATCTAGAAGATCAGGGAAATTATGTTCAAAGAAATTTACCCATGCTGGACAGCAGGAAGTAAGCAGAGGTAATTTTACAGTTTTATCTCCGGCTTTATATCTTGTAAGTCTGTCAAGTAATTCTGAAGCTTCTTCCATTATAGTTAAATCTGCTGCAAAATCTGTATCAAATACTTTGTTGAATCCAAGTTTTCTAAGTGCAGCAGCCAATTTTCCAGTAACCCCTGTACCTGCAGGATATCCAAATTCTTCTCCTAAAGCAGTTCTTACTGCAGGGGCAGTCTGAACAATAACTGTTTTCTTAGGGTTTGCAAGTGCAGCAAGAACATCCCATGTTGCATCTCTTTCAACAAGGGCTCCTGTAGGACATACAGCAACACATTGTCCACAGAAAGTACATACTGAATCTTTAAGATCCATTTCAAGAGCTGTAGAAACAACAGCATTGAATCCTCTGTCAATTGCTGAAAGAACACCGACAGTCTGTACTTCATTACACATAGTTTCACAACGTCTGCACATTATACATTTATCCCTGTCACGTATAATTGATTTTGTAGCATCTTTTCTGTAAGTAGATTCTTTACCTTTATATTTTATTTCTCTTATACCAAAAGATATTGCAAGATCCTGAAGTTCGCATTCTCCTGATTTCTGACAAGTCAGACAGTCTTTAGGGTGATCTGAAAGCATAAGTTCCAGAACTGTTTTTCTGGAATTCAGTACCCTTATAGAGTTAGTACAAACTTTCATTCCTTCAAATACAGGAGTTGAACATGCTGGTGCAAGATTTCCTTTTCCTTCTACTTCAACAACGCAGACTCTGCACGAAGCAACCTTATTTACACATCCAAAATCCTTTAAATTTAGGTAGCATAGAGTAGGAATATTGATTCCTACTTCTTTTGCGGCCGTATGTATCGTAGTTCCTGCCGGAACCTGTATATGCTTATCATCTATAATAACATTTACCATTTTTTTATCATCCATAATATATCTGCTCCTTTACTAAGCTCTATCTATTGCGCTGAACTTGCATGCGTTATAACAAGCTCCACATTTTATACAAGCATTCTGATTTATTTCATGTTTAACTTTTACTTGTCCACTTATACAGCTTACAGGACATACTCTTGAACATGCAGTACATCCTATACATTTTTCATTAATCATGTATCTTACTAAAGCAGTACATTTACCTGAAGGACATTTTTTGTCTCTAACGTGAGCGACATATTCATCCCAGAAATTATGCATAGTTGACAATACAGGGTTTGGAGCAGTCTGTCCTAATCCACAGAGTGAAGTATCTTTAATTACATGAGATAATTCCTGAAGTTTATCTAAATCTTCTTCAGTTCCATTTCCAGAAGTTATTTTTTCAAGAAGTTCAAGCAGTCTTAAGTTACCTACTCTACAAGGAGTACATTTTCCGCATGATTCATCAACTGTAAAGTCAAGATAGAATTTAGATACGGAAACCATACAGTCATCTTCATCCATAACTATCATTCCACCTGATCCCATCATGGATCCTTTTTCCTTTAAAGTGTCAAAATCAATAGGAGTATCAAGATCTTTTGCAGTCAGACAACCTCCTGAAGGTCCTCCTGTCTGAACAGCTTTAAAGGCTTTACCACCTTTAATTCCTCCTCCAATTTCATATATAACTTCCCTAAGTGTAGTTCCCATAGGGATTTCTATCAATCCTATGTTGTTTATTTTTCCTGCAAGGGCGAAAACTTTTGTTCCTGGTGAACTTTTTGTTCCCATGTTTTTAAACACGCCTTCTTCATCATTTATAATAAATGGAATATTGGCAAATGTTTCAACGTTGTTTACGTTTGTAGGTTTTCCCCAGTAACCACTTTCAGCAGGGAATGGTGGTTTTGTAGTAGGTTCTCCCCTTTTACCTTCCATAGAATGTATAAGTGCAGTTTCTTCTCCACAGACAAATGCTCCTGCACCATATTTTATTTCTATGTCAAAGTCAAATCCTGAATCAAATATATTTTTTCCAAGAAGTCCTCTTTCCTTTGCCGCTTTTATTGCCATTTGAAGAATTTTTACAGCAAGAGGATATTCAGCTCTTATGTATACAAGTCCTTTGTTTGCACCTATGGCATATCCACAAATTGCCATAGCTTCAACTACTGAATGGGGATCTCCTTCCAGAATTGCCCTGTCCATGAAAGCTCCCGGATCTCCTTCATCTGCGTTACAAACAACATATTTCTGGTCAGATTTGTTATTTAATGCAAATTGCCATTTCAATCCTGTAGAGAATCCACCTCCACCACGACCTCTAAGTCCTGAATCCTTTATAATATCCACTACTTCCTGGCTTGTCATTCTTACAGCCTTTTCAAGAGCTTTATATCCTTGATGACAGATGTAGTCATTTATGTCTTCAGGATTAATTAAACCACAGTTACGTAAAGCTATTTTTCTCTGTTTTTTGTAAAAATTAAGATGATCTGAATTCTGGATAACTTCTTTTGTATCCGGATCCTTATATAAAAGTTTTTTAACTGTTTCATTTGCAATCAAATCTTTTGCTACTATTTCATCCACATCGTCAGGCTTAACTTCTGCGTAAAATGTATTGTCAGGCATTATCTTAACGATAGGTCCTTTTTCACAGAAACCGACACATCCTGTTTTAACGATTCTTATTTCATTTTCTAAACCAAGTTCTTTTACTTTATTTTGCAGATTTTCCAATATCTTATCATTCCCGGAAGACATACATCCTGTCCCACCACATACTATAACTTCTTTTCGATAAGTTCTGCTATTCTCCACATCTGTTATGATCTTGTTTAAATCATTTTCAGAAGTAATTCGTAACATAAAATTTCCCTCCATCTTTACAGCGATTTAAAGTATAGTTATTAATTCTAATATTCTGCTAAAATCTTTGCTACATCTCCAGGTTTCACTTTCTGATAAACCTTGTCTCCGACAAGAACAACAGGAGCTATCGCACATGCACCTACACATCTTAGTGCATCCATTGAAAATTTTCCGTCATATGTTGTTTCACCAGGTTTTATCTTCAGCTGTTTTTCAAATTCTTCCAGCACTTTATCTGCCCCTTTGACATAACAAGCTGTTCCCATACATACTGAAATAGGATGTTCTCCTTTTGGAATCATGGTAAAGTAAGAATAAAAACTGACTACACCGTAAACATGGGCTAAAGACTCATCCAGCTCTTCAGCAATAAACGCCTGTACGTCTGAAGGCAAGTATCCGAAAATACTTTGAGCCTTATGCAAAACAGAAATTAAAGCACCTTCCTTTGTGTCCAATGAATCAATAAAATCTTTCAGTTCTTTGAAGCCCTGATCCTTTATTTTATTAGTACAGTTACACATTTTTGTCCTCCTTGTTTTTTTAAAGTGTTTCCTATATTTTAATTATACCCCGCTTTTATTAGTAGTCAACAAATTATAAAAATCACTTATTTTTTGTAAGTGCAAGTATTCTTTGTTTTTGTTGAATATAAAGGGATTGGAGGTGTTATTTTCAAAAGAAATTATTTTTCAATTGATTATCAAATATTTTGTTTTTTATCTATTTTCAAATAAAAGGATATTAAAGGTTTATGGAAATAATTACATTACATATGTTATTGTATAAACTAAAATAAAATTGCAGAAAATAACGTAAATAATGGTTTTGGTTTTTTAGTAAAATTATAAAAGAATTTTTTATAAAAATATCTGATAATAATGTCATCGTAATTAATATTAATAAAAAATACAATTTATAATTTGATTTTTTCACTTTTCAGAATATAATTATAGGGAGAGAAAAATAATGCCTTGATTAAATGGAAGGAGGTTATAGCCATCTATTTTGGAGTAAACGGGAAAAATATTAAATAAAAAACAGAATTGACATAAAAATGGAAAATTTCAGAGGGAAGAATAACAGAAGGAGAGCATGAATGATAGGACTGGAAATATTAGATGAATTTTTAAAAAAAGGCTTTGCAGAAAGCCTTACAGTAAAAGTAGTATCCTTAAGACTGGTACTGGCAGTGATTTTTGGAGGAATGGTAGGATATACAAGGGAAAGAAATAATAAACCTGCAGGGTTTAGAACACATATACTGGTATGTTTTGGTGCCGCTATAATATCGATGGTACAGGATCAGCTAAGATTGAATATTATGGAACTGGCAAGAGCAAATGTTGAAATAGCATCAGTTGTAAAGACTGATTTAGGAAGACTTGGAGCACAGGTTGTAAGTGGAATAGGATTTTTAGGTGCAGGAAGTATAATGAAGGAAAAAGGTGAAACTGTCGGTGGAATGACCACTGCAGCAGGAATCTGGGCAACAGGCTGTGCAGGACTGGGAATAGGATGGGGATTTTATAATCTTGCTATTCCAGCAATAGTATTCATGCTTCTTATACTAGTTTTATTTAAGAAATTTGAATCTAAAATTGAAAAAAGAATTATATCATTGAATTTTGAAATAAAATTTTTAAGCGAAAAGGACTATGAAAAGGGAATTGTGGATGTATTTGAAGTACTTAGCAAAAAGCTTATAAGAATAATTCAGATAAATAAGCATCGGGTTGACGATACAGTTTTTCTTACAGTAAATATAGAAGAAAGCATAATAAATATATCTGATATAGTTGCTGCCCTTACTGCACTGAAAAGTGTGGAACAGGTGAAAAATAGCCAGGTTGGGCTTGATATAGGGAAGTATTAAAAAAGACCTTGGAGAGGGTCAGAAAAAACTACTACTTTTATAATATAAGGATGGTTTTTATGAAAAAAATGTTGATTTTACTGTTTACGATTTTTAGTGCTGTGTCGTTTTCTGAAAATGTGGATATTGTTATAAAAAACGCCACTGTTTTAACGATGAATTCCAAAAGAACAGTTATTGAAAATGGAGTTGTCGCTATAAAAAATAATGCGATTGTAGAAGTAGGAAATGGAGAGCTTCTGTCAAAATATAAAGGTAAAAAAACAATAGATGCAGAGAATGACATAGTAATGCCTGGATTTATAAATACACACACTCATGTGTCAATGGTAGCTTTCAGATCTTTGGCTGATGATGTTCCTGACAGATTGAGCAGATATATATTCCCGCTTGAAAATAAACTTGTCAGCAGAGATTTAGTTTATAAAGGTGCAGTATATGGAATACTTGAAATGGTAAGTACAGGAACAACAACATTTGCTGATATGTATTATTTTGAGGATGAAGTGGCAAAAGCTGCTGAACTTATAGGGGTACGTGGAGTTTTAGGAGAAACAGTTATTAAAAATCCTGTTGCTGATGCAAAAGAACCTTATGGTGGAATAGAATATGCAGAAAAATTTATTAAACAGTATAAAAATAGTAAATTAGTAACTCCTGCATTTGCACCACACGCACCATACACAGTGGATGAAGAACACCTGAAAAAAGTTACTGAACTCTCTCAAAAATATAATGTTCCTGTACTTATGCATATTGCCGAAACAGAAAATGAAGTTAAGCAGATAAAGGAAAAATATAATATGACAGTTGTGGAATACTTAAATTCAATAGGATTCTTAACAGATAAAGTAGTTGCAGCCCATGTTATTTTTGCAGATGACAATGACATAAAAATTTTAAAGGAAACTAATACAGGAATCGCACATAATATGGTTGCAAATATAAAATCTGCAAAGGGTGTATCTCCTGCACTAAAAATGTATGATGATGGATTAAGAATAGGATTAGGAACAGACGGACCTATGAGCGGAAATACACTGGATCTTGTGAGTCAGTTTGGATATGTAGCAAAAGTGCATAAACTTGCAAATAAAAACAGAGCGGCAATGCCTCCATATAAAGTAGTCGAAATGGCAACAATGGGAGGAGCAAGAGCTCTTCATATGGAAGATAAGATAGGTTCATTGGAAAAGGGTAAACTGGCAGACATTATAATTATTGATACAAAATCACTGAATATGCAGCCAATTTACGATCCTTACTCTGCAATAGTTTATTCCATGCTCCCTACAGATGTAAAAACAACCATTATAAACGGTAAGATTATAATGGAAAACAAGAAAATAAAAACTTATGATGTGAAAAAGGCGAGAGAGGCTTTAAAGGGACTTGAAGAAACTGTAAAAAAGGAAGCAAGTAAATTATAAAATGGTGGAGAAATAACATATTGGAAAAATTAGGGAAAACTAGAAATATAAAATATGTAAAAAAATAGAACCGTCGGAAAAAACCGTCGGAAAAAACTGTCGGAAAAAACCGTCGGAAAAAATTAAGCAACGATTTCTTAATGATTTCGTTGCTTAAAAATTATAGATTGATTTTTATATTTTTGATAATTTAATTTGCTACAAGACTGCAAAGTTTTTTGTTATCTGAAATACGATATAAATCCATTTTAGGTCTATTCTTTTTATCAAATGAATAAGACAGTCTGTAATTGGAAAAATCTTTAGTTTTTTCATTTAAATTTATAAAATAGATGGATTTTTCATCTTCTTTCACTTCATAATCCAATTGTGAAAGTTCAAGGGTAACCGTTCCTGTTTTTAATGCTGCACGGTTATCCAGGACACTAAATGTAATAGAAGGTTTACCATTCTCATTTAGAAATTTCACATAGGTAAGCCCTTTAAAAGTTTTATCAACAGAATAAGGGCATCTCCACAGTTCTTTGGATATTATATCGATATCAGAATTAGAAAAACTTAAACTAAAAGTCAGTAAAAACAATGTAAGTATAATTTTTTTCATAAAATCACTCCTGAATAATAAATTTTGTATATTTTATAATATTTTTTTAGGAAAATCAATAATAAAAACTAATATTTAAAATTTCACATTACTTTTGGAAGTAAATCTATTTTGAAAAAATTCTATAAATAGAATGATAAAAGGAAAAATAAAATTTTTGACAAATCATAAAAAATATGTAAATATAGATATTGAAAAATAGCAAAAATATTTACGAAATTGTGATGATAAAATTGAGATTTATGAGAATTTTTTTGAAGATAATAGAAATTAGAAGGAGAAGAAAAATGATTGAAAAAAATGAAAATAAATTTATATCAAAAGTAAAAGGCTTTTTAATATTAGTTTTATTTACATTAATTTACTTTTTCTTTCAGAAAACAATATATCCAGTATTAGGACTTTTGTTCTGGTTAGTTTTTGCGATGTCATCAGGAGGAATTATTCTTAATGCTCTGGAATTTTTAAATTTTCCGCAAGAGGTTATAAGCATTGTTGCTATTGTGATTTCAGGAATTGCTTTGATAATGGTGCTTATGCTTGTATTTTACTTGGGATATTTGTGCAGTAAATTTCTGAAAAAAATTAATAAAACTGTATTAGGTGGTGTAATGATAGCAATTTTAATCTATTTTTTGTATAAAATTTTTACAGAAACTGATGAAGATACAACAATGTTTGCACCAACAGCACGGGAAGTACACATTTTCTGTACAACTTCACATATTTTTTATACAATTGGAGCATTTTATAGTGACAAAGTTAAGAAAATACTAGACAGAATAAAATTTAAAAGAAAAAAGTAATATTTTTTATAAATCCAATTTGTTTATGGCATTTTTATCTGTTATAATTATTCTAGTGGAAACAGATAAATTGTTTATAAATAGGTTGGAATTTTTTATATAAATTAAAAATAGGAGTAGGATTTATGAAAAGAAATCATAAAAATATAATGCTGCTTGGAACAGGATCAAATGTGGGGAAAAGTATAATTGCGGCAGGACTTTGCAGAATATTTTATCAGGACGGTTACAGTGTTTCTCCTTTTAAATCACAAAATATGGCACTAAATTCATATATTACAAAAGATGGAAAGGAAATGGGAAGGGCACAGGTGGTACAGGCGGAAGCTGCAAATATTGAACCGGAGTCCTTTATGAATCCTATCTTGCTGAAACCTACAACAGACAGGAAATCACAGGTTATTGTAAATGGAAAAGTCTATAAAAATATGGATGCGAGGGAGTATTTTGCCTATAAGCATAATCTGAAAAAGGATATAATGACAGCATATAATCACATAAGGGAAAACTTTGATATATGTGTCCTTGAGGGTGCAGGAAGTCCGGCAGAAATCAATCTGAAGGAAGATGATATAGTAAATACAGGAATGGCAGAAATGGCAGATTCGCCAGTACTTCTAGTTGCGGATATAGACAGGGGCGGAGTATTTGCCGCCATATATGGAACAGTTATGCTCCTTGAGGAAAATGAAAGAAAACGTATAAAAGGTGTAATTATAAATAAATTCAGGGGAGATAAGAGTCTTTTAACTTCCGGAATTGAAATGATAGAAAAGCTGACAGATATTCCGGTACTTGGGGTTGTACCTTTTGTTCCTCTGGGAATTGAAGAGGAGGACAGCCTTGGAATAGACAAGTACAACGAAAAGAAAGAAGGGAAAATAAGGATATCTGTTATAAAGCTGAAACATATATCAAATTTTACTGATATTGATGCACTCAGCCATTATAATGATGTTTCATTGAAGTATGTAACAAAAAGTTCTGAATTGGGAAATGAAGACATTATTATAATTCCAGGTTCTAAAAATACTGTGGAAGATATGAAAGACCTGATTGAAAAGAATATAGGCAGGGAAATAGTAAGGATTGCCAAAAAAGGAACTCCAGTTTTTGGAATTTGCGGAGGATTTCAGATGCTGGGACAGAAAATAATGGATCCGGAGAAAATAGAGTCAGACTTGAAGGAAATTTCAGGCTTGGGACTGCTGGATATTGAAACTGTGATGAAGTCAGATAAAACAACAACCCAGTATAAAAATACAGTAAAAAATGTATCAGGAATACTGACAGGAACTGAAGGAATGGAAATAAAAGGATATGAAATACATCAGGGATACAGTTATCCAGTAAATGAGAAAAACGAAGAAAACAATAATTCAGAAAATATATTAAAAAATGACACAGCCTGTCTTTTTGGTGATGAAAAATTAAAAGGTGCAGTAAAAGGCAATATTGCGGGTACGTACATTCATGGAATATTTGATAATTCAGAGTTTACAAGTCATTTTCTTAATGAAGTCAGAAAATTTAAGGGACTTGACAGAATAGACGAAAATTTCAGTTACAGTGACTACAAGAACAGGGAATATGACAAGCTGGCAGAGGTTCTGAGGGAAAATCTTGATATTAAGAAAATATATGAAATAATGGGATGTGAATAAATTGATGCTTGTAATGAAAATATGGATTGCCTATGTGCTTGACCTGATATTTGGCGATCCCCAGAATATTATTCATCCTGTTCAGGTTATAGGAAAAATGATAAGTTCAGGAGAAAAATTTTTATTAGGGGAAAATAGCAGCTTAAGTAGAAGATATAAATTTTTTGCAGGAATGATACTTAATATTACAGTAATTTCAGTAACTTATGCAGTGACCTATCTGATTTATAAATCTTCAGAAAGGTCAATAATATTTATGATTGCTGAAATTTATCTGATGTATACAATATTTTCAATAAATTCTCTGGCTAGGGAAGGAAACAGGGTTTACAATATACTGAAGGAAGGGAATATAGAAAAGGCGAGAAAAGACCTGTCATATCTTGTGTCCAGAGATACAGAAACAATGGATGAAAAAATGATTATAAGAAGTACAATGGAAACAATTTCTGAAAATACGGTTGACGGAATAGTTGCACCCATGTTTTATATGTTTCTTGGAGGTTTGCCGTTATCAATGGCATATAAGGCTATAAATACACTGGATTCAATGGTGGGATACAAAAATGAGAAGTATATTGATTTTGGGAAATTTTCTGCGAAACTTGATGATGTGGCGAATTTTATTCCTGCGAGAATTACAGGAATTTTTATAATTTTAGCAAGTATGATTTTGGGATATAATGGAAAAGAAGCATGGAGAATATTTTTCAGGGACAGGAAAAACCACAGCAGTCCTAATTCTGCCCATTCTGAAGCGAGTGTAGCGGGGGCATTGGGAGTGCAGTTTGGAGGAAGAGTTTCCTATTTTGGAAAAGAGGTTGATAAACCGACAATAGGAGATAAGAAAAAGGAATTTGAAATAGAAGATATAAAGAAAAATATAAAAATAATGTATGCTACAAGTTTTTTGAGTCTGGCAGTGTTTTCGGTAATATCTGTGGGGATTTATTTTTTAATTTGAAAGTAAATTAGAAGGTTTTGCTCTATTTACTATATTTATTAAGTATATTATAAAAAATATTAAATAAGGGAGTTGAATAGAATGTCAGTTGAAAATATAAATGGTTTTAACCATAAAAATATTGTAATAAAAAATATATCTTTACATGTTGTAGAAAAAGGAGATGTTTTAAATCCTTGTATATTCTTTATTCATGGTTGGCCTACTAATTGGAGAGAATTCGAGAAAGTAATGGAAATTTTATCAAAAAAATTTTATACAGTTGCTATTGATTTGCCTGGTATAGGAGAATCAAAAGGTTCTTTAAATTCATATGCCAAGGAGAATATTGCCGATTACATCTTAGAACTAACAAATGTTCTTAATTTAAAGAATATAATTCTTGTTGGTTGTGATGCAGGGGGACAAATAGTATATTCTTGTATAAAAAACTTTCAGGAAAAACTTTCTGGTGCTATAATTATGAATGTCGTTATTCCAGGTGTTTCTCCATGGAATACCATAAAAAATAACCCTTATATATGGCATTTTAGATTTCATTTAATTAATGATTTACCTGAAAATTTAGTTTCAGGAAGAGAAGAGATTTATTTTTCTTATTTTTATGATATTTTGTCTTCAAAAAATAATATTATATCTGATACCTATAAATCCTATTTTGTTCAAGCCTATTCAAATATTGACGCCTTAAAATCAGGATTTGATTTATATAGAACTTTTAATATTGATGAAGAAAATAATATTCAAACAAAAAATATATCTGTTGAAATTCCAGTACTTTATTTAAGAGGAAAACAAGAAAATGTTGATATAAATTTATATTTAAAAGGTTTTAAAGAAAATGGATTTAAAAATCTTTATCATGAAATTATAGAAGACTGCGGGCATTTTTCAGCATTAGAACAACCCGAAAAGGTATCAGAAGTGATAGAAAAATTTGAAAAATTGTTGAATAAAATCTAGAAAAGACAAATGAATGCGGAAAAGGAGACAAAAATGGATTTTCATGGTGGAAATATTTATAAAATATTCAGGGAAAAGAATATAAAGGAAATACTGGATTACAGCTCAAATATAAATCCATACGGAATACCTGAAAGTTTAAAGAAAAGAATAACTGAAAATCTTGAAATCCTTGAGAGATATCCAGATCCTGATTATGTTGAGCTGAGGCAAAAACTGTCAAATCTGAATAAAGTTAATCTGTCGGATATTATATTGGGAAATGGGGCAACTGAAATTATATTTTTATTTATGAAGGTAATAAATCCGAAAAAAATATTAATAGTATCACCTACATTTGGAGAGTATGAGAGGGCAGTAAAGGCGACAGAAATATCTGGAGATACAGTTGATTTGAGCTGTTCTAATGGCGATAATAAAAATATTGAAAATAAAAAAATTGAAATAGAATATTTTGAACTTAAGGAAAGTGATGATTTTAAGCTGAATATAGGCAATCTGAAAAATGAACTTGAGAATAAATATGATTTATTAATAATATGTAATCCTAATAATCCTACAGGAAAGTTTTTAAAACTTGCCCAAACAGAAGAAATATTGAAGGAATGTAATAAATACAATACGAAATTGTTTATAGATGAAGCCTTTATTGAGTTTCTAGAAGATGGAATGAAGGAAAGTATTATTAATACTGAGGGAAATAAAAAGAATTTATTTGTAACAAGGGCCTTTACAAAGTTTTTTGCTATTCCTGGTTTAAGATTGGGATATGGAATGTATTTTGATAAGGAACTTGAAAAGAAAATATCTGAAAAAAAAGAGCCGTGGAGTGTAAATAATTTTGCGGAAATGGCAGGATTGACAGTACTTGATGATGCTGAATATATAGAAAAAACATTAAAATGGATAGCAGAAGAAAAAAAATATATGTATGAAAAACTGAATAAAATTTCAGGAATGAAGGTTTATGAAACAGAAGTAAATTTTATTACAGGAAAAATAGATGAAAAGCTATTTTCAGAAGGATTGAATGTGAAGATACTGAGGGAAAAAATGCTTGAACAGGGAATACTTATAAGGGATGCTTCAAATTTCAAATTTCTGGATGAAAGATTTTTCAGGCTGGCAATAAAGGATAGAGCAAGTAATGAGAGGGTTATTGAGGTGATGAAGGAGATTTTTAGAGAAAAAGGAGTGAAAAGTTTTAATGAATAATCTATTTAATCAGAAAATACTGGCTAAAAAAGCTGAAGAAGAAGTAGATTTGAGTAGACATAATTTATCTGAAAGAAGAAAAGCATTGGATAAGTGGATAAATAACCTTGAAAATGGAGTTCTGGATAATTCTAAGGAAGAGGAATTTCAAGGGGAATTTTTATATGATATATTTACAACTGTTTTAAGGGCTGTAAATAAGTCGGATGGTGAAAAAGAGTGGAATCTTGAGAGGGAAACGAAAACTAAAATGGATGGTCAGAAGGCTGATGGAGTTTTAGGTTTTTTTGATGTGGACGGAAAGAAAGATGTAAGGGCTGTAATTGAACTGAAAGGGGCAAAAGTATCCCTTGATGTAAGACAGAAAAGAGTTGGAGATACTAGAAGTCCTGTAGAACAGGCATTTGGATATGCACCGAAATATGGGAGTAGTTGCCAATGGGTAATAGTCTCAAATTACAAGGAAATAAGACTTTACAGACAAAATGAAATGAACGAGTATCAGGTATTTTTCCTTGAAGATTTAAAGGATGACCTGGAATTTAAGAAGTTTATTTATGTGCTTTCATTTTATTCTTTGGTTGGTACTAAAAATAAAAAGGCAAAAACAATGGAGCTTTCAGAAGAATATCAGAAAAATCAGGCTGAAATTGAAAAAAAGTTTTATAACGAATATAAAAATATAAGAATGCATATTTTTGAGAATATGAGAAAGAATAATCCTCAAATAAATGAGCACATTCTAATTGAAAAAGTACAGAAATTGCTGGATAGATTTTTATTTATCTGTTTCTGCGAGGATAAGGGTCTTCTACCGAATAATAGTTATGACAAAATTGTTCAGCGTGGAGAAGCAATAGACGATATATTTGAAAGTTTTAAAATGCTTTGTAACTGGATAAACATTGGAAATATGAAAAATGGAATCAATAAATTTAATGGAGGACTGTTTAAAAATGATGATATTTTAGATAGTCTTTATGTAGATAATGAAGTTTTTGAAGAAATGAAAAAGATTTCTGGATACGATTTTGATTCTGAACTAAATGAAAATATATTAGGACATATTTTTGAGCAGTCTGTAAGTGATATAGAGGAATTGAAAAAATCTGTATCAGGAGAAGAATTTGACAGCAAGAAGAGTAAAAGGAAAAAAGATGGAATTTTTTACACACCAAAGTATATAACAAAATATATTGTAGAAAATTCTATAAAAAACTGGCTTGATGATAAGAAAAAAGAACTTGGGGAAGATGAACTTCCTGAACTTACTGAAAAAGATTTTGAAATAAGTTATGCAAGTAAAAAAAGTGATAAAAGAATTTATAGTGAGAATTTAAAAAAACATATAGATTTCTGGACAAAATACAGGGAAGCTGTAAAAAATATAAAAATTGTCGACCCTGCCTGTGGAAGTGGAGCATTTTTAATTACAGCTTTTGAATATCTGTTAAATTATAATAACTATCTGGATGACAAAATTTTTGATTTGACAGGGGTAAAGGATTTATTTTCAGACACAACAAAGGAAATTTTGCAGAATAATATATTTGGTGTGGATTTGAATAAGGAAAGTGTGGAAATTACAAAGTTATCATTGTGGCTAAAAACAGCAGATGGAAATAAAACACTGGCAACACTTGAAGATAATATAAAGTGTGGAAATTCATTGATAGATGACCCTGAAATAGCAGGAGAAATGGCATTTGACTGGGAAAAGGAGTTTCCGGAAATATTTGCAAATGGAGGATTTGATATTGTTGTGGGAAATCCGCCTTATGTTTCTACAAAACAAATACCAGCAAATGACAGAAACTATTATTGGGATAAATACAAAGAAATTTTATTTTCTGAAATGGATTTATATGAAATATTTATATATAAATCAATAAAAGAATTGTTGAAAAATAAAGGTTATCTAGGATTTATTACACCTGATTCTTATTTTACGAATACAAGCTTTGAATATTTAAGAAAATATTTGTTAGAAAAAACAAGAATTATTGAAATAATTGATTTTCCTTATAGATTTTATCCATTTGAAGAAGTTAATACAGAAACAGCAATTCTTATATTAAATAAAAAAATAAAGAAGAATTTTGTGAATTTAAAAGTTTCAAATAAAAATATAAATAATTTATATTTGAAAGAAAGTTTAAAGAATAATATTCAACTTAATCAAGAGGAAATATTAAATAAATATGATAATAAAATAATTGTTAATATGAATTTAGTTCTAGACAAATTGCTAAAAAATGATTTGAAATTTGGAAATTATTTAGAACTACATAAAGGGTGGATGAGTGTTCCGAAAAAAATAAAGGTGAATTCAAAAGAAATAGGAACAGGAGTATTTACAAAAGAAGAGGCAATAAAAAATAATATTATTAATAGTTGCTCTGAATATTTAGAAGGTAGAGATATACACCGATATTTTATAGATCAAGTGGATAAATATGTTTATATAGAGGATATTGATAAAATAACGAAAGGATGGCATTTTTCACCTAAAATAATACTTCAAAGAATAGTTGGTCAAAATAAAAATAAAATATTTGCAACTATAGACTTAAATCAAAAAATTATATTCCCAAATGCAAATTTAGTTAATTTGATAAACAAAAATGATGATGTAAGATTTTATTTAACAATTTTGAATTCTAGACTAATTAGCTATTTTTATAATTTATATTATGGTGAATCAAATACAAATTTAACAAAAATAGCTTTTGAAAATATTCCATTAACAGATATAAAAAATATAAATCAACAGCCTTTTATCGAAAAAGCTGATAAAATGTTATCTCTAAATAAAGACTTGCAGGAAAAGGTTTCGTCATTCCAAAGATTATTAATTAGAAAATTTGAATTGGAAAAATTATCAACAAAATTACAGGACTGGTATTTACTTGAATTCTCTGAATTTATAAAAGAATTGAAAAAATTGAAAATAAAATTATCTTTAAAAGAAGAGATAGAATGGGAAGAAATATTTATAGAGAAAAAAGAAGAAGTTGAAAAAGTAAAAAATGAAATTGAAATTACAGATAAAGAAATTGATAGAATGGTTTATGAATTGTATGGGTTAAATGAAGAAGAAATCAGGATAATAGAAGGAGATTAAATGTTTTTTTATTCACAAAATAAAATTCACCTATTCTTTTAAAATAACACTTAATATATATGAAAAATATTGAATATTTTTGTTATTTAGTATTCGAATTGGAGCAAAAATATGATATAATAACAAGATATAATCTAAAAAATTATAGTTGCCCATATAGGAATAATTCACATCTTACCAGGATATTATTTATTTGAAAATTTTTCCAGCTACTGAAAATTTTAAATAGATGATAAATAACAAAAATGCAAATTATGACTGATGGGTATATTTATTTTGATTATATTAATTTGATATAAATTAAGTAAGGAGTTTAACAAACATGTTTACAGGTAAAAAAACTGGAATAGTAATCTCAGGAGCTGATACTATAGAAGTCAGATTTGGGGATGAGATGGAATTTGACGATCTTGAGCAGGAAGAGCCACGTGTACTGTATGAAAATGAAATATATGAGGGGGATTTAGAATTTTCTGAAGAGCTCTACGAAGATTATGATGAGGATAAAACAGAAAAACGGCTTTATAAAGTTCATAATCCCTATTCTGCAAAAGATATAAAATATAATGACATCTGGATGGATAATGGAATGGTTTCGGATTTTGATGGGGAAATGGTAAATTGGAATATAATTCCATGTTTAAATTATTTTCTAAATTTTGGAAGAAGATTTTCAATTAAAAACAGAATATCAGACAACATTCTATCTGTTATGAAATCTGCAGGTCTGGAAGTTTATGAAGATGATGTTCAAAACAATGGTAAAAATATATTTGAAATATTGCCAATAGTTGATTATAACAGTAGTTTGAAAATAAGTAATTAAAAAAATTTTGGAGGAATAATAATGAGAATGAGAAAAATGTATTTAATGATGATGCTTTTAATGGCAGTATCTTTTCTAAATTTTGGAAAAGTTATAGGAGACAATGAAGATGAATATCAGTGGGAGAAAACTTTCATTGTTCATGATGTAAATTTTGAGATTAGGGATGATGACACATTGAGAATAACAGGAACCCTTGAAAAAATAAAAGAGGATCATAAGTATAAGAAGATTTATATAGAATTTCCATGTTACGGAAGATATGAAGATTATGATGGGAAAAATATAAGAAATAGATACAGAATATCAATACCGGGAAAATTAAAAGTTGGAGAGAAAATGGATTTTGACAGTACAGTTGATATAAGTGACATGAGAAGAAAAAATATTCCTAAGGATGGAGAATTTCAAAGATTGACACACTGTCTTCTAGATCTTTCAAGTAATATATATTAATTATTTATAGAGATAGAAATAAAAAAAGTTCGATAACCCAAGAAATGCTAAATTAATTAGCTTTCTCAGGATATCGAATTTTTTATTTAACAATACATTTTTATTATTTTTGGCAAGAAAAGGGGGGAAGCCCCTTTTTTAGCTTCCCTGAATATTTTTATTAATCCCATCCTTTCATAAATCCAAGTGAGAATCCTAATTCACTATTTGAGTTCACACTTCCACTTATTTTAAGTACTGCCCTTCCATTTTTAGAGGCTCTTGTATAACCTACTGCAACCGCTGTCTGCTGCTTATAAGCACTTATTGAAGCTCCTATTGCATTTTCACCAGGGTTTATTACCTGAGGTATACCTGCCATTGCCATAGCTGAAGCTGTACCTGCATCAGCACCTCTTTTAAATCCTCTAAGTTTATTATCAATATCTTTAGTTCCCGCTACTTCGTTTCTTACAGCTGCAAGCTGTGCTTCAGTAGCTACTCTTCCAACAGTTCCATCTTCATCTAAATTATCAAGAGTAACATTTGATGCTCCTGTAATTGTTCCAGTATTCGCATCATTTACGTTTACTGTACCGAATGAAGGTGTTTCAGACATAGCAACCTGAATATTATTACCGCTTATAGAAGTAGTAATATTTTTATTATCTCCAGTTATGCTAACTCTACTTCCAAGAGTAGCCGCATGATCAGTTCCTGTATCAGCTCCAAATGTAATTGGAGAATTCTTAACTGCATCAAGCTGTGCCACATTTACTGCATCATTTGGATTTACTCCTGCTCCAAGGTTACTTATAGTTTTTCCACCTGCATTGATTCCGTTAGAATTCATGCTAGGTCCGTTGTTGGCAACGCTTACGCTGTCTACAACAATATCTCTCTTAGTAGCTACTGTATATTCGTTTCCACCAGTAGCATTTGTAGATACTGTAACATCAATATTATCTCCTGCTACAACTGTAGTTCTCTGATTTGCAGCACTGTTTACTGCAGATATTGCATCGTGGATATTATTTTGTCCTGTTCCACCAATATTGCTTGTAGTAATTGTTCCATCCGGATTCAATATAGTGTTTCCACCAATTGAGTTTTTAATACTGTCAGCAACACCATGAAGTTGACTTCCATTTACAGCATCTTTACTAGTAGCTGTTATATCTCCGTTTGCAACATTTGTTACTTTTTTATTTCCTGCATCTATTCCTGCTTTAGTTACTGAAGGTCCACCATTGATAGTAAGTCCGTTATCATCGATCTTAGTGTCTCCCATTTTAACACTTCCGTTAGTTCCTAAATCAATATTTTCAGCAAGTTTTACATTTAGAGTGTTTGTAGTACTGTCTGCTTCCACTCCGATATTTCCACTTGTAAGGTTTCCAGTTGCTCCACCTTTTATATTCAGAGTTTCTCCAAGTTTTCTATCAATATTGTTACCGCTATCTCCTGTAAATGTTATAGGATTATTAACAGCAGCATTCAGATTGTTAATTGCATTTGTATTGTTTGCAATATTCTGAGCATTATTATTTATAGAAGTTTGAAGGTTAGTCTGAACATCGTGAAGTTGTCCACCATTTATAGCATCTTTACTTCCTGCGGCAATAGTTCCGTCTGCAACATTTGTTACTTTCTTGTTACCTGCATCTACTCCGGCAGATGTTATACTAGGTCCGTTTACAATAGTTAATCCACCATTGTTCAGTAAAGCGTCTCCAATTCTTAAGCTTCCTGTAGGTCCAAGGTTTAGGTTAGGCGACAAATTGTAAGTAAACTTGTTTCCAGTTGCATCGTAGCTTATTGCTATATTTCCGTCAGCATTTTCAAAGTCAATGTTTTCATCTTTTGCAATTCTATCTTTTGCTCCTCCGTTTGCACTAACAGTAAATGCTCCGGCGTTTATAGTGTTCTGAACATCGTGAAGCTGTCCACCGTTAACTGCATCTTTGCTTCCTGGGGCAATAGTTCCGTCAGCAACATTAGTAATTTTATTGTTACCGACATTAATTCCTGAGTTATTTATAA